>JBALVT010000245.1:0-5301 GCA_036961345.1 Halioglobus sp. | reverse complement strand
CACCAGAAAGCGGCAGAAACTCTACCTGCCGCAGCTGGTGGGCCTCTTGTTTGGGGACTGTGACGACACCTGCCTGGGCCGTAATGGTGGACAACAGGGACGAGGCAGACTGCACCAGCTCCGAAGAAGACTTGTCGGGGTTCAATTCAGCGCGCAAAATCGAGATGGCCTCCTCGCGCAGAGGCCGTGTTTGCAACAGACTGTCGACAAATAATCGATAACCCATGGCAGTGGGTATGCGCCCGGCGGAGGTATGCGGGGAGATCAGGTAACCACGATCTTCAAGATCGGACATGACATTGCGGATGGTGGCCGCGCTCACCGGCAGGCCGGCCTCTTCGAGCAGGGTTCGCGAGCCCACGGGCTGACCGTCGCGAATATGACGCTCTACCAGTGCCTTAAGCAGCAGTCCCGCGCGTTCTGATATCTCACCTGTCGCCATATAAGCCATTCGATACTGTGACACTGAAGTTGTATCACACAGGCCCTGAATAACAAAATACTGGGGCGAAATTAATGCCGTGATATTTATGTGCCGGCGTATCTACGGTATAACAGGTTAAAAGAGGGACCATTTTCATATGCTCACGCACATCAGTATCACTAACTACACCATTGTTTCGGCGCTAGACCTGGAATTTAAAAAAGGTATGACGGTAATCACCGGCGAAACAGGGGCCGGGAAATCCATCATGCTGGATGCTCTGGGTTTGTGCCTGGGCGACAGAGCCGACCCCAAAACGGTGCGCCCGGGCTGTGAACGGGCCGAGGTTACGGCCAGTTTTGATATCAGTAAAGTCCCCGCCGCCAATACCTGGCTGGAAGCCCACGACCTGCTGACGGGCCAGGAGTGCATTCTGCGCCGGCTGGTAACCACCGAGGGCCGCAGCCGCGCGTATATCAACGGGTCTGCCTGCACTTTGCAAGACTGCGCAGAACTTGGCGCTCTGCTAATCGATATTCACAGCCAGCATGCCCACCAATCGCTGCTCAGAAAAGAGATGCAGCGGCATTTGCTAGACACCTATGCAAAAAATCAGTCCGTAGCTGCTGCCCTGGAATTAACCGCCTCAGATTGGCTGCGCGCCCAGCGAGAGCTGGATTTACTCACCGGCGCAAGAGACGAGCAAACCGCCCGCGCCCAGCTGCTGGCCTACCAGGTAGAGGAACTGGACGACCTGGCAATTGCAGCCGGAGAGATGGAAACCCTCGAAGCTGAACTCAAGACCCTGGAAAACGCTGACCAGATACTGCAAAGCGCCCATCAGGCATTGGAGCTGTGCGAAAGCAACGAAAGCGGCAGCCAGCAGGCACTGAAATTGCTCGACGACGATACACACTCCCTGGAAGCCACCGCCAGCGCCCGAGAATTGCTGGACTCAGCCGCCATCGCCCTGGGCGAGGCCCGCGGCGAAATTCAGCACTACGTCGACACGGTAGAAATCAACCCGGAGCGTTTGAGCGAAGTACAAAGACGCCTGGAAAGCATCTATGACGTGGCTCGCAAACACAGGGTTAAGCCCGAAGCGGTTACCACGGTGCATACAGAGCTGCGCGAAGAGCTGGCCGGTCTGTCCAGCGGCGGACAGAGAATTGAAGATCTACAGGCTTCTCTGGAGACGCTGGCAGCAACTTATCAGCTGGACGCCAGCAAATTGGGCAAAGCGCGCCGCAAGGCCGCCAAAACCCTGGAGAAAAAGATCAGCAAGCAATTGGCCACCCTGGCCATGAGCCAATGCCAGTTTGAAATTGCTGTGACCACCCGGGAATCGGCAAACCCTCACCCCCACGGGCTTGAGGAGATAGAGTTTTTAATCAGCACTAACCCGGGCGCACCCACCCAACCGCTGGGCAAAATTGCCTCGGGCGGCGAGCTTTCGCGCATCAGCCTGGCCATTCAGGTGGTAACCGCCAGCACCGATACAATCCCCAGCATGGTATTTGATGAAGTGGATGTAGGCATTGGTGGTGCTGTGGCAGAGGTAGTGGGCAAATTACTGCGCGAGTTGGCAGACAAGGCCCAGGTATTGTGCGTAACCCACCTGGCACAGGTGGCAGCCCAGGGCCATCAGCATTTACTGGTTACCAAAACCAGTGACAAAACCTCTGCCCATACCAGCTTGAAACAACTGCTTGAAGCAGAAAAAATTCAGGAAATTGCACGGATGCTGGGGGGAATCAAAATCACGGACCAATCTTTGGCTCACGCCCGGGAAATGGTGGAGAGTGCGGCGCGGTAAGCCGCGGTAAGCTGGGCGGTAAGCTACTTCTTTCTTACGTAAAGCACTAAAGCGTGGTCGACCAGCTGATAACCGTGCTGTTCAGCAATATGTCGCTGACGCTCCTCGATTACAGAGTCTGAAAACTCGATAACATCGCCAGATTCAATACACACCATATGGTCGTGGTGTTCACCTTTGGCCAGCTCAAACACCGAATGGCCCGTTTCGAAGTTGTGCCTGGTCACCAGCTCGGCAGTTTCAAACTGGGTTAATACCCGGTACACCGTGGCCAGACCGACATCTTCGCCCGCCGCCAATAAGGCACGATAAACATCCTCAGCACTCATGTGCCTCTGGCCTGTTTCCGCAGACTCAAGAATTTGCAGGATTTTTACTCGCGGCAAGGTTACTTTTAGGCCAGCCTTACGCAGCTCCTGATTTTCGTCGGACATGATCTCGGGGGGGTTCTCTGTGATGTTCAGGAAGAGTATGATGCCACCCCAAAGACAGAAGTGGAAGCTTAAAACTTATGCGGTTCTCGTTGTTCCTGTTAATTCTTATTACTCTGGGTGGTTGTGGTGCCGTCGGCTTTCCCGGCGTGTACAAAATAAATATCGAACAGGGCAATATCATCACCCAGGAGATGGTTGACCAGCTGAAGCCGGGCATGAGCCGTCGTCAGGTAAGGTTTATTCTGGGTACGCCGCTAATAGAAGACAGTTTTAATCAGGACCGTTGGGATTACACTTACATTACCCGCAATGGCCTAACCATCATCTCTGAAGAACGGCTCATCGTGCATTTTGACGGTGATTCTCTGGCTAAGATCAGCGGTACGATGACCCCTGGCAGCCCCGAGGAAACAACAGAAGAATCAATCTGAGGCCGCAGCCCTGCGTTCCTTGGCTTTTTCCGCCCGGGCTTTTCGAATTTCTTTAGGGTCGGCTATCAGGGGGCGGTAAATCTCCACCCTATCCCCTGCTTTCAACACCTGAGCCCCTGTAACCACCTTGCCAAAAATACCCAGACGGGCATCTTCAACATCAAGGCCCTCAAACCGCGCCGCAATATTGGACTGGCGCACCGCCTCTATCGCAGTAGTGCCTTCGGTTACCTCCAGCTCAACAATCGCCTGCTTGTCTGGCAAGGCAAACGCCGTTTCTACCTGAATTTTTTTGTCGCTACTCATCGCATCAACCATTCAATTTAGTGATAACTGCCGCTATCGACTATCCGCTAACCGTGAACCTGCACCGCACGTTTGCCCAGGGCATCAACCAGATTGTTGGTCACCATGTCAAACAGCTTGGCGGCCGCTACACCCAACACAGCGCTGTTGACGGCAAAATCCAGTTGCAAAGAGATTTTACAGGCAGTGTCACCAAGAGACTGAAACCCCCAACGACCTTCAAAAAACTCAAAAGGCCCTTCGAGCAGCTCCAGAGTGATGGCGTCTGTGCCCACCCAGCGATTGCGGGTACTGAAACTCTGGGCAATACCGCCTTTGGCGAGATCCAGCCGCGCCTCCATGAGGGAATCTTCCCGGCGCAAAATTTTAGCGCCCACACAGCCGTCCATGTAATCTGGATAGGCTTCGATGTCATTCACCAGGTCAAACAGAATCCCGGCTTTGAATGGCAGCAGCGCGCTGCGGTTAATCGTGGTCATAAGTCAAACAGCATTTGTTAGAAATTAGGCAGTGGGCATACCCGAATCTGAAAATTACACAGCCAGTAAGGCCATAACAAACATCAGGATAATTGCCGCGGGCGCAATATAACGCAATAGGAACAGCCACAGCGAGAAAAATAGTGCCGATTCCCGGTTAAGCTCTTCCCGAAGAATTTCCCGCCGCATGCGCCAGCCCACAAACACGGCTATCAGCAACGATACCAGAGGCAGCAGAAAGTCGGCAGTTATCATGTCCAAAAGTTGGAAGAAGTTCCAATTGGCAAACCAGGCCCAGTCTTGCCACAGGTTAAAGGAGAATATGGTGCCCAAACCCAGCACCCATACCACGCCGCTGAGCCCAAGTACCACGGGCACACGGTACAGCCCGGTGCGCTGCATGATATAACCGGTAATGGGCTCTAACAGCGCAACCGCAGAGCCCAACGCAACCACCGCTATTAACAGAAAAAACAGAAAACCAAACACTTCACCCTCTGCCATATTGCCAAAGGCATAGGGCAGGCTGACAAACATCAGGCCCGGCCCCATGGACGGTTCCAGGTTGTTGGCAAATACAATGGGGAAAATAGCCAGGCCCGCCGCCAGAGACACCAGCGTATCAAATACCGCCACGGCCACAACCGAGCGCCCCACGGGGATTCGGTCGGGGGCATAAGCGCCATAGGTGATACCAATACCCACGCCCACACTGAGGGTATAAAAGGCATGGCCCAGGGCAACCAGCACAGACTCCGAGGAAAAATCCATGAGCTTGGTGGAAAACAGAAAATCCTGGGCGGCGTCCAGGTCGCCGTAACGCAAACTGAAATCCACCAGTACCCCCAGCAACACCAACACCGCCGGCACTACAATCCAAGCCAGAACGCCCAACCCCCGGGAAATGCCAAGGCACAAGGTACCCGCTGTCATTAATAGAAACAGGCTCTGCCAGTAAACCAGCTCCCGGGGTAGCTGCAGGAAATCTTCAAAGTGCTGCCCCACCATGATCGCGCTGGCAGAGGCAAAAACACCGCTTTGCATTTTAAGCGCATAGGCAATGGCCCAACCTGCCACTACCGCGTAATAAGAGAGTATTAACAGGCCAGTGACACAGGCCAACGCGCCCACCAGTTTCCACGCCCGGGACACCAAGGATCGGTCACTGGCCCATTTGAGCGCCGCCACCGGGCTACCGCGCCCATGGGTACCAATAACCACCTCGGCGATCAGCACTGGCACCGCCACCAGAAACAAACAGGCGATATAGGTAATCACAAACGGGCCGCCGCCGTTTTCACCGGCCAGATAAGAAAAGCGCCAGAAATTGCCCAGCCCTACCGCCGAGGCCGACAGGGCCAGAACAAATGTTGTTCTTGATCGCCAGCGCCCCAACTGGCCGTGTTGCGTT
>JBALVT010000244.1:0-5339 GCA_036961345.1 Halioglobus sp. | reverse complement strand
CTGACATTGGAATGTGGCGGCAATGGCCGCAGCGAATTTGATCCACCCGCCAAAGGCAACCAGTGGTCTACCGGCGCGGTAGGCTGCGCTAAATGGACTGGGGTCAGAGTGCGGGACGTACTGAGTGCCTGCGGGATCGCCCAAGACGCAAAATATATAGGCTACTATGGAGCCGATACACACCTGTCCGGAGATCCCACAAAAGAGAGTATCTCCAGAGGTGTTCCAATGCACAAAGCACTGGAAGACGAAAGCTTGCTGGCCTGGCAATTCAATGGTGAAGAAATCCCCCATTTAAACGGTTACCCACTGCGTCTGGTGACCGGCGGATGGCCCGCCTCAACATCGGGCAAGTGGCTGAAAAAAATTGTCATCCGCAATACGGTTCACAATGGCGCAAAGATGGCGCCACCGTCCTATAGCACACCCTGTGAACCCGTTGCGCCGGGCACCAAAGTAGCTGATGGCGACATGTGCATCATTGAGTCCATGCCGGTAAAGTCGCTGGTTACATTTCCGAAAACTGGCATAACACATTCGCTAAAAGAGCCATTTTCCTGCCGGGGGCAAGCCTGGGCCGGTGATCTGGCGGTCAGTAAGGTAGAGGTATCCATCGATTTTGGCGCAAGCTGGCAACCGGCCAAGCTCGCCAATCCTGTTAACCGACTGGCTTGGCAGCGCTGGCAACTGTCACTGAAATTCCCCCAGCCGGGATATTTTGAGGTATGGGCGAGAGCGACCGATTCCGCGGGAACATCGCAACCCATGTTGGTGCCGGGCTGGAACCCCAAGGGTTATCTCAATAACGCCTGCCATCGCATTGCGGTCCAGGTCGTTTGAACAGTGTTACTACGCCATTCATTGATAGGAACCACCTTACTACTTGTCATGGGGCCTCTGTCTGCGATGGCATCTGGATCTGAAGAAATGCCCCTGGATCCAGGCAGCGGGTTGGCGATAGCTCCCGGGTGGGAAATGGTAAAAACCCACTGCACAGTCTGCCACTCAGCCAAATTCATCACCTTTCAACGTGGCGACCGCGACACCTGGACATCCATGATCAGGTGGATGCAAAAAACTCAGGGACTGTGGCAATTTGATGACAAAACAGAAGATATTATTCTGACCTATCTATCGAAAAATTATCCTCCGGGTAAATCAAGCCGGCGAAGAAACCTGCCACCAGGTGACTTACCTCCCAATCCGCAATAAAATCAGTATTCACTCAGAGGATCCACCGTGCCCAGACTCCTGTTAATTCTGGCGATTGCCGCCGTTGTGTACATCCTGTTCAAACGCGCCCAGGGCATGCCACCGCATAAGCGCAAAGCCGAGTACACCAAACTCGGCGTTGCAGCTGTAGTGGCTGCAGTTATCATCCTGACGCTTATGGGCAAAATGCACTGGGTGGGGGCGGCTTTTACAGGTTTGCTGGTTGCCGCTAGACAACTACTGCCGTCGCTGATTCGCTTTTTCCCTATGCTGGCCTCGCTAAAAAACAGCGGGGGCGCAAGCAAGGGACAAAGTTCTACGGTGGAGAGCGATATCCTGCGAATGCATCTGGATCATGACAGCGGTGCACTGGATGGAGAAGTGCTGAAACACAGCTATAAGGACTGGCGCTTGTCAGACATGGACAAATCCCAACTGCAAGAGCTACTGACATACTGCCAGACGCAGGATGGAGACTCCGTGGCGCTGTTGGAAAGTTATCTTGCTCAAAGATTTGCCGGTGACGACACTTTCAATCGCAGCGAATCCAAAGCCGGGAGCAGCAATTCAGTCAATCACAAAGAAGCGCTGGCTATACTGGGGCTAGAAGAAGGGGCAAGTGATGAAGAAATTACCGCCGCCCATCGTAAATTAATGCAAAAAATCCACCCGGATCGCGGTGGTAACAACTATTTGGCGGCAAAAATAAACCAGGCGAAAGACCTGCTTCTGGGTTAATAGGTAACCGAGGACAATAGCCCCCAATAGCAGTGGCGGAGACCGAAACAAATGCTTAAACTGCGCGCAGGAAATTCAGGAGACATCGAGCAACTATGAGTGAATTATTCGTCATCCGCAACCAACTGGGTCATTTCTGGGGAAAGAGTAAAACCTGGGTAGATGGCAGCGATGCCAGAGCCGTTATGCGGGTCAAAAACCGGGATGAAGCCACCAATACCCTATTTGAACTCAGCAGTAAGGACTTCGAACTGCGCGGTGATATTCTGGAAGCTGAACCCAATGCCAAGGGCGAGCCAATGGTTCAGGTAAGTGACATTCCCCTACCCGAAGTACCGGGCGAGGAAGTGGAGACTGCCGCTGTGGAGACTGCCGCTGTGGACACAGAAAGCGCACCGGAGACATCCGACGAATCCATCACAGACCCGGAACCGGAACCTGACACACAAGCCGGTTAGGCCCCCAACGCCGATAACTCTTTTAAAACATACTCGCTCATGGGTATCACATCGATTTTATCGAAATCGATGAAACGCGAGCAACTCTCCAGCATGGCACCAAGATTGGCCTTGAACCCTTCGTCATCATCCTCACCCACACCATAAAAGGCATGATCCGACTGCATGGCCTCGGGCGGAAAATTCTCCTCAATCATGGCGTGAAAATGAGGCGCATCGGCCTGCAGGCAGCGAGCGATCACATTTTGTCGGTAGCCAAAGGTAGATTGGGTATCAATGGCCACCTGAGTGTGGCTACCCTGCCAGATTGAAAGCCACTGCGATTCACTGAGTCGATCGGGGCGCTGTAGAAATACCACCTGGCAGAAGCCAAAACCACGCTGACCCAGACCTGGCGGATGCTCCGTATTTACAATGGGCTCAGCCTCGATTACCAGATAAGTGGTAAAGCGCTCCACATGTGGTGTAAGCAAGGCGTCTATCGCCCCGCGTTCGCCCGCGTTATTGACCCACACCGAGATTATTCCGTCGGGTAGCGGTTGACAGTTTTCCATACGCTTGCCGGCCGCTGCTTCTACCGCGCTGTCGACCACAGAAAATCGCAGTGCCCGCACATTGGGTGTCGAGACAAGCGCAGGACAAAAAATTTCCAGCAGGACGTCACGTAATCCATCTCCGGTTATGCCGTCACTCGCCCAGATTGGATAGATCAACTTTTCCATTTTAAACTCCCAATAATCTCAAGAAAATGCCACCCGGCAGGGTCTGGTGGGCGATAACTCACACAAAGTCCCTTGCAGTTTAACCCCAGCCGTCCTCGCCAGCATCTTATATGCGTAGTATTCTTGAACCACTATCAATTTATACGCAACTGTGGAGTTCATATGAACCAGGCACCTACCCGATCCAAGCTTGTTACCGTGACCGGAGTGATCAGCTTAATATTACTGCTCGCTCTGCCTGTGAGCGTTGTGCTTGTTCGCAGCGGCCAATGGCAACCGGGACTGGGGTTATACGCACTGAGCTGTGCCGGTGCGGTGCTGGTGATGATTCTGTTTATCATTCTTCTGATGTTGCCCGGCTTTAAAACACAGCGCGCCGCTATTTTCAAACGAGCTCTTCTGGTCTTGCCAGGCACAATACTGTTGGTGACGCTGGTAGGTGGCCGGGGCGACTACCCCCCTATTCACGATATCAGCACAGACACACTGGAGCCGCCGACTTTTAGCGCAGCCGGTGCAAAACGCGGTGAAGGCGCCAACCCTCTTACTATTAAACCCGACAGTATCGCCATGCAAATACAATCTTACCCGGGTTTGACGACGTTGAGGAATAGCAACTCCCTGGAGGACAATTTTGACCGTGCGTTGGCCACTGCCACTGCGCTGGGCTGGGAGATTTATCACCAGGACCGCAAAAGTGGGACGATAGAAGCAGTGGACACCACTGCAATTATGAACTTCAAGGATGATGTGGTGATACGGTTGCGCACTCAGGACTCTGAGACACTAATTGATATGCGCTCGGTATCGCGTGTGGGTGTGGGTGATATTGGCGCCAATGCCAAGCGCATTAGAGCATTTCAGAAGCAATTTAATTCCTAGCCATGGCCTTACGGTGACCATGTTCAAAAAATCCTGCCAGGCGATACTGGTAACGCTGTCGCTACTGGCGAGCAGCCATGCGGGCGCCGCGGAGCCCGACTACCTTACTTTCGCCACCGAAGATGAGACAAACAGTACGGAAATTTTTCGCAAGGCCAGCCCGGCGGTGGTGTTTGTCACTAACAAGGCCTTGCGCCGAAGCTTTTTCAGCCCGAATATTCAGGAGATTCCCCGCGGCTCTGGCACCGGTTTTGTCTGGGATGAAAACGGGCTAATTGTTACCAACTTTCACGTCATCGCCGGTGCACATCGCCTTACGGTAACGCTGCAGGACCAGAGTGAATATGACGCTGAGGTCATCGGTGTGGCTCCGGAAAAAGACCTGGCCGTACTGCGTATCGAAAACCCTCCCGAGGGTTTGAAAGGCCTTCCTCTGGGCGACTCTTCTGAATTATCCGTGGGGCGTAAAGTTTTGGCTATCGGCAACCCCTTTGGCCTTGATACAACATTAACCACGGGCATTGTGAGCGCGCTGGGCAGAGAAATACAGGCCGCCAGCAATCGCAAAATCAGGGGAGTTATCCAAACGGATGCGGCCATTAACCCCGGCAATTCCGGAGGCCCGCTCCTCAACTCACTGGGTCAGCTAATCGGCGTCAATACCGCGATATACAGCCCCAGTGGCGCCAGCGCGGGCATCGGGTTTGCGATTCCTGTCAACACAGTGCGCGACGTTATCCCCCAGCTAATTAGCTATGGCCGTATTCTACGGCCCATCGCGGGGCTGGAACTGGCCAGCGACCGCTGGATAGACCGCTATCGTATCAAGGGTGTACCTGTTGTCCGGGTCTATCCCGGGCTGCCAGCGGAGCAAGCCGGTATAACAGGCGCCAGACGAAATTCCAGAGGTGAGATCGTATTAGGCGATATCATTGTCCAGGTCAATGATACCCCGGTGCACACAAACGATGACTACCTGAGTGTAATGGAATCACTGGAATCCGGTGACACCGCCCTGATTAAAACCAGGCGCGGCGACGAGGATCGGGAATTCAACGTTAAACTCACAGAATCCCAGTAGCTTATGCGCAAATAAAGCTGCCAGGAGGAATGGCAGCGACTTAAGCGTATTGCGGTGCTCGTCTCCGCAGCCCCCGTCTGTCTTTACCCTCTTCGGTTGAAAGCCCACGCCCTCTGAGGGTAAAGACAGACGGGGCCTGCTAGCTGTTGTGGGTACCCCGAATCCAGTAGATTGGCTCATAACGAGCGGTCCCTGGATCTCGATATTCCCGCAGGGCGTGGGGTTCCAACCGAAGGGGATATCGAG
>JBALVT010000243.1:0-5370 GCA_036961345.1 Halioglobus sp. | reverse complement strand
GCAGCATTTCCGAATGGTATTTCTTCCAAATAAGGACCATATAAAGGAAGCAATCGGCCGATTCAGCAGATTCTTGGAACGAATGCGCGGATGAGCCAGAGCATAAAACTATGACAAATAACGACGTACTGCGCCGAATTCGCTACGTATTCGATTTTGATGATGCCGAAATGATCGCCATATTCGCCCTGGCTGAATTTAACGCGGAGCGCGGTCACATCATTGCCTGGCTCCAGAAGGAGGAAGCACCTGCTTTTGAGGAATGCAAAGACTGGATACTGGCCACATTTCTGAATGGCCTGATCAACCAGCGGCGCGGAAAAAGAGACGGCCCTCAAGCGGCGGCGGAAACGCAACTGAGCAACAACCAGATATTAATCAAACTGAAAATTGCGCTCAACCTGAAATCGGAAGACATAATGTCCATTACCAAACTGGCGGGTTTTCAATTGAGCTCACACGAATTAAGTTCGTTTTCCCGCAAACCCGGCCATAGAAATTACCGGGAGTGCAAGGATCAGGTGTTGCGCAACTTTCTCAAGGGCCTGCAGATAAAGGAGCGCGGCGAGCCGAGGGAAAAATCCATTCCAAAATGGTCTCTTCCCCCTAAAACCTAGGTTAACGCAGCCAGATCTTCTTTGCGGAAGGCCTGTAAGTCATCCATGCGATCGGCCTGCACCAGGTTCGCCCAATCCGGATTGGAAATCATTGCTCGACCCACCGCCACCAGATCAAATTCGCCGGCGTCCATGCGTTGTGTCAGTTCATCGAGACTGGCTGGCTCAGCTTCCCGAAACGTTGCCTCACCTGGCACTGGAATAAAATCGGCGTTTAATCCGACACTTCCCACTGTTATCGCTGGCTTGCCGGTGATCTGGCGTGTCCAACCGGCTAAATTCAGGGTGCTGCCATCAAACTCAGGCTCCCAGAAGCGGCGCTGAGAGCAATGAAAAATATCCACGCCTGCTTCGCTTAGTGGCAATAGAAACCGCTCCAACTCCTCTGGGGTCTGCGCCAATCGAGCATCGTAATCCTGCTGCTTCCATTGAGAAAATCGTAAGATAATAGGATAATCTGGCCCCACTGCAGCACGCACGGCCTCTATAATTTCCAGTGCGAAACGCCCGCGTTTTTCTATAGAGCCGCCATAGCTATCGTCCCGCACATTGGTACCTTCCCAGAAAAACTGGTCGACCAGGTAGCCATGCGCACCATGTATCTCAACTGCATCAAACCCCAGCTCCTTGCTAGCCGCTGCGCCGTGCGCAAACGCTTGAACCACATCGTCGATGTCCGACTGTGACATGACATGCCGATTCACTTTACCCGGTACATTCATTCCAGAAGGGGTATAACCGGGGACATCGCCCTCGGGTAGCACGCCGGCTTTGCGCATACCGCCGCAATGCCAAAGCTGAGGTGCAACTTTACCGCCCGCCTCATGTACAGCATCCACGACTTTCCGCCATCCGGCCAAACGCGCTTCACCGTGAAAATACGGCACATCGGGATATCCACTGGCGGCGATATGATCAACGCAAGTGCCTTCTGTCACAATCAGCCCCGCTCCACCCGCGGCCCGGCGTCGGTAGTAATCAACCGAGTTTTGCCCCGGAACATTGTCCGGAGAAAAGTTTCTCGTCATTGGCGCCATGACAATACGGTTTTTGAGATGTAGATTGCCAAGCTCGAAAGCCTGAAACAGGATATTTTGTTCATTCATAGTGTTCGTCCAGATGACTTGTAATGTGGCATGATGGGTGTCGATAAACTCAGGGCTGCAGTATACGGCGGCACCTCGATGACCACAATCAACAAAAAGGAATAGAGCATGACCGATCGAGACAACACCGACGGGATAAGCGCAGAAACCGCTCTTTTGAAAGAGCGCTTCCGGGAATTCATTAATACCGAGGTCATCCCACTGGAGCCCACGCTCAATGCGGGTGGCGAGCAGGCCAACAAGGCCATGTCATCACTAAAAGAACGCGCCAAGGAACTTGGTTTATGGGCACTGGGCCACCCTCAGGAGATCGGTGGTGGTGGTTTGCCATTTATGGCGTTTGTGCATATGAATGAAGTGATTGGTCGCTCGCACTACGGCCAGAGTGCCGTTGGGTCTATCTCAATGCAGGATTCCATCATGCTGCATCGCTATGGATCCGAAGAGCAAAAAGAAACCTGGTTAAAACCGCTGGTAAACGGAGACATCTACCCCTCTGTGGGCCTGACCGAACCAGAAGTGGCCGGTTCCGACCCCACACTAATGCAAACGAAGGCAGTACTGGAAGGCGATGAGTGGGTCATCAATGGGCACAAGTGGTTCACCACCGGTGCAAATGTCGCCGCCTTTACCAGCGTATTTTGTGAGACAGAACCGGAGCAGCACAAACATGCCAAATTCTCGTCTATCATTGTTCCAACCAATACGCCCGGCTACAACATTAAACGTGTGATGGCCACGATGGGTAGCACCGCTGGTGGGCACTGCGAAGTAGAGCTCAACGATGTGAGAGTTCCGAGGGACAATCTATTGGGCGGTCGCGGCCAGGGCTTTGTGATCGCCCAGAAACGGCTGGGGCCCGGTAGAATATTTCACTGTATGCGCTGGCTGGGACAAGCCCAGAGAGCTTTTGAATTAATGTGCGAGTACGCCAAGGTGCGGTATGCCCACGGTTCAGTACTGTCGGAGAAAGGCGAGATTCAACGCTACATTGCTGAGTCTGCAGCGGAAATTCAGGCCGCCCGCCTAATGACGCTGGATGCGGCGAAGTTAATGGATCAGGGAGATGAAGCACGAGTACAGATATCACTGATAAAATTCTGGGGAGCGCGCATGCTGCACAACGTTGTCGACCGGGCGATACAGGTGCACGGTGCCCTGGGTGTGACCGCAGATACGCCACTGGAACATATGTATAGAGAAGCGCGCTTTGCGAGAATTTACGATGGTCCAGACGAGGTTCACCGCATGGTTGTCGCCAGACATATTCTGAAAGACCCGGTCAACAATACGCCCTGGTAAGCCAGGAGAATAGACTTTATCTGCCACTATTTTCAGGCTAACCATCAGGAAAAAAACTATGATTGATCTGTATACTGCCCCCACCCCAAATGGCCACAAGGCTTCATGCACCCTGGAAGCACTGGAAATACCCTACGAAACGCATTTTGTAAACATCAGGGAAGGCGAGCAACATACGCCAGAATTTCTTGCTATCTGCCCCAATGGCCGGATTCCGGCGATTGTAGATCGAGACAACGACAATCTGGCAGTGTTTGAATCCGGCGCAATCATGATCTATCTTGCGGAAAAGGCAGGCAAACTGTTGCCCACCGACAGTAAAGGCCGGTCCAGGGTTATTCAATGGGTAATGTTTCAGATGGGAGGCATTGGGCCCATGATGGGGCAAGCCAATGTGTTCTATCGCTATTTCCCGGAAAAAATACCCGCGGCTATAGATCGCTACCAGAATGAAGGCCGGCGGTTATTTGAAGTACTGGATAACCACTTGGCAAACAACGAGTGGCTGGCTGATGATTACTCAATCGCGGATATCGCCAACTGGTGTTGGGTACGCACCTATAAATGGTCTGGAATCTCGCGGGACGGCCTGGAGAATCTGGATCGCTGGCTAAATGTCATGAAAGAAATTCCAGCCATGCGCAAAGGTGTTGAAGTGCCCTTTTCAATCGATAGCATGTTAGATGATGATAAGGCCATGAAAGAATTTGCGGAGAACGCTCGCAAAGTAGTGCAAACCTGAAGGAGATTCGCTCAACATAGGTCACGCGGGTCCATGGTTAGACCGGATCTGGGTGCCGCCAATGCTCCTACGGGTTGGTTACGTAATCACGCCAATAATACTGAAGGCTCGGATCTGTCCAGCCTTCATAGATGCTCTCCCAATCAAAACCCTCTATCCGCCAACCATGATGAGGTTCCAGATTCGTGGAAAATACCGGCGCACCGTAATCACAAAAACGCGTATCGATACTAATACGCACTGTTTCCTCGGTGGTATTGGGCTCAGCTTTATGCACGCAACACGAATGAAAAATAATCACGTCGCCCTGCTCTACATCGGAAACATGCCATAGGGTTTCATGATCGTATATTTCACATTGAATCCCTCCCACTCCCTCTGCCTGAAAAACAGGCCTGACCCCATTTTTGTGCGATCCGGGCAGCATTTTTAGCCGCCCCATACCCTCTTTAACATCGTGCAACGCCACCCAGAAACCGGCCATGGTTGGTCCTGCCTGATGCGAGTGGGCATCCTGGTGAGGGGGGGTTTCATACCCTATTTTTCTGGGGCTCGCTATGCGACCCATCTTCATGGGATAGACAAATATATTGTCACCGGCGACGCTCTGCATGAGTTGCTGAACGTCGTCCTCGTGAAAAAAATTGTGAAAGTCATACAGCGACTGCATTTTGGGATAAACCTCGTCCCAGATTGGATCTGTCTCAAAAAAGGGCTCACCTGCCAGAACGGGCTTGTCAGTCGCATGATCAAAGCCGATGTGGGGATGCAATTCGCTTAAAAAAGCGTTTAGCAGTTTATTGCATTTAGCCGCGCCGATGGCCTTCTTAAAATGCAGGTAGCCATATTTTTGAAAACGCTGTTGTAGTGTGCCTCTGTCTTCGTTGCTGTTAGAAACAACCAGAGCTTCAATATCCGCTGTCATGTGTCAGTCTATTTCTTCATTATTGTCTAAATTGGCGCACAGTATATATTTCAAACTCGAAGCTCGCACCTATAGATCCGGCCGATACCAAATTGACGAGGTATAGGCGCGCTCCTGAATAGTGTCCGGCTTCTCACCCGCATGTTCCATGCCCATCGCCCTGGCATCCAGCAGTGAATGGCGCGCGCTGGGGATCTGCAATACCCGCGTGTAGTAAAACGCAGCCTGCTGCGGGTCAAATTGCGGGTCCTGCCATACCGCGGTCAATTGCGGTGACCCAATGGTGTTGTCAACCTTGCCCGTCTTAAGGTCCACGGTATTACCCACCGGTGGCAGGCTACCGTCACTTGCCAAGGGCCGCTCATCGGACCAGGCAACGTTAAATACCTGCTCTTTGGATTGACCCTGGGCATCCAGCCAGCCTTTGATAATCTGAACGCGATCCAGGTTCGCACCAATGGGGTCTTTCGCGGCAAGTACTAGAAATGTCGGGGCGCTGTCACTTAGGCCCAGCTCACCTCCCATGGGCACACCTCGGGCTGTGGCATGCGCGTAAAGATCGGCCGCTGCGAGATCATCAGCGGTAAAATCGATACCGCCATAAAATTGCACCGCTATGCGAGGACCGGTTGTTGCGTATACTTCACGTCGTTTCATGGCCTCCAGAATCGATTCCCG
>JBALVT010000242.1:0-5381 GCA_036961345.1 Halioglobus sp. | reverse complement strand
GCGACGATCTGACCGATGAGGACGCGTTCAAGGCGTTGCGGGGACAAGGTGTCGGCATCGTCGTCCGCGGGAAGCCAGGGCCCACGGCCGCACGATACGTCTTGAAAGACACAAGCGAGGTCAAGCGCTTCCTGAAGTATTTGACGGCGCAACTGAAGGACCCTTCTCCATGACGAATTGGACCTTGGTCTACAATGACTTCGTGCCGTCCCAGGAAGGGCTGCGTGAAGTATTGTGCGCTCTGGGTAACGGTTATTTCTGCTCACGCGGTGCAGCGCCCGAGGCCAAGGCCGACAATGTTCACTACCCGGGGACCTACGTCGCTGGTGGCTACAACCGCCTGATCACCAAGCTGGGCGACCACGAGGTGGCAAACGAGGATCTGGTCAACCTGCCGAACTGGCTTTGTCTCACCTTTCGCCCTGAGGGTGGTGATTGGTTCAACCCCCAGGCCGGAGGGCTGCTGGCATACCACCAGGAACTCGACCTCAAGCGCGGCGTGCTGACACGGAGGGTACGTTTCCGCGACAAGGCCGATCGCGAAACGACCCTCACCAGCCGCCATCTCGTGCATATGGGCAATCATCACCTTGCCGCGCTGGAGATGTCACTCACTGCGGAAAACTGGTCCGGACCGGTACTGGTTCAGTCAGCCCTTGACGGGAATGTCATCAACGCTGGCGTCGAACGCTATCGTGAGCTCAGCTCCAGCCACCTCGAGCCCATGGAGACGGGGGAGGTCGGAGCGGACTGGATCTATCTCAGGGTGCAGACAAACCTGTCGCATATACAGGTGGCTCAAGCAGCCCGAACGCAGATTTTTCGTAACGGGGAGCCACTCATTGTGGCCAGGAACAAGATCGAGGAAGAGGGCTATGTCGCGGACGAACTCAGCTTCGATCTGGTACGGGGGGAAACAGTCCGGATTGAGAAGATCGTCAGCCTCTACACTTCCCGCGATCATGGCATTTCAGAGTGTGGGCTTGCAGCTCGTGAAGCGATACTCCGGGTGGAATGCTTCGATGCGATCTTCAATACGCATGTTCAGGCGTGGGCTCGTCTCTGGCGCCGCTGCGACATCGTACTGGAACCCGCTGGCCGGGAACAGCTGATCCTGCGCCTACACATCTTCCATCTGCTTCAAACCACCTCTCCAAACATCCTCGATCTCGATGTAGGGGTGCCAGCGCGGGGACTTCACGGCGAAGCGTACCGTGGCCATATCTTCTGGGACGAACTGTTCATCTTACCGTTCCTGACACTTCGCCTGCCCGACGTAACCCGGACCTTGCTGTTGTATCGTTTCCGACGCCTGAACGAGGCGCGATGGAATGCCGTTCAGGCCGGTTGCCGCGGGGCCATGTTCCCTTGGCAGAGCGGTAGCGACGGTCAGGAGGAAAGCCAACTCGTCCATCTGAATCCCCGCTCAGGCCACTGGATTGAGGATAACTCCTCGCTGCAGAAGCATGTGAACGCCGCCATCGTCTACAACGTCTGGCAGTATGTTCAGGTCACCATGGACATGGACTTTCTGTCCTTATACGGAGCGGAGATGATCCTCGAAATTGCACGCTTCTGGGCCAGTGCCGCATCCTACAACCCCAAGCTGGAACGCTACGAAATTCTGCGGGTTATGGGCCCCGATGAATACCATGACCGCTACCCCGATGCCGAGGAGGCGGGGCTCAACAACAACGCCTATACCAACCTGATGGCGGTATGGGTCCTGTGCCGGGCACTCGACGTCCTCGATATTCTTGACGAGGAACGGCGACAATCGCTGTGCGAGCGGCTCGATTTGGGCGCGGAGGAGATCGATCACTGGGAGGACGTCAGCCGTAAGATGCGCCTTGTCATTGATGACGACGGAATCATCAGCCAGTTCGAAGGCTACGAGGACCTCGATGAGTTCGACTGGGAGGGGTATCGGCAAAAATATGGCGATATCCACCGTCTCGACCGCATTCTGGAGGCCGAAGGCGACACACCGAACTGTTATAAGGTCTCCAAACAGGCCGATGTCCTGATGCTCATGTACCTCTTCTCGTCGGAGGAGCTGTCGAGCCTGTTCGAGCGACTGGGCTATTCCTTTGAGCACGAGACCATTTCTAAGAATGTGGACTACTACATGAAGCGCACGACGCAGGGGTCCACGCTTAGTCGCATCGTCCATTCCTGGGTGTTGGCCCGCTCGGACCGCGCACGGTCGTGGAAATTGTTCTGCGAAGCACTGGAAAGCGACATTGCCGACATTCAAGGAGGAACCACTTCAGAAGGCATCCACTTAGGCGCCATGGCCGGAACGGTCGACATTATCCAGCGCGCCTATACCGGCCTGGAAATGCGCGAAACCACATTGCACTTCAATCCGTGCCTTCCGGACGAGCTGAAGAGTGTCAGGCAAAAGATAGGCTACCGTGGCCACTGGCTCGACATCGAGGTTACACAGGACCATCTGACGATTTCGGCTGCCAAGAGCTGGGCATCTCCGGTGGAGATCGGCGTCCGCGACGAGGTCCACATTCTTGCGCAAAGTGAATCTATCACTGTGCAGTTGCGATAGTAGCTCCCCCGACATCATAGACATATAGCGAGCGGCAGCTTCACGCCCTGAGGTAGTCCGTCAAGCGCTATTTGGTTGCCGGCAAGGGAATGAAGTATGGTGCTCTTTAGAAAGGAGAGTAAACTGCCGGGCGCGTTCCATAAGAGTAAATCATTTTTATGCCGGAAGGGTGCACGAGGTAGGCCGAAGCTTCTGCTCCTCACTGATCAGTTACTATGACTGAAGTAGCCGTGTCGCACACCGCTCAACAATGTCCGAAAATCATGCCCCGTCGTGTGAACCAGTTGCTCATGGTCACCCGCCTCAAAATAGACATTAGCAAGACTGGTCAGCTTCTGGTCGAGGAACGTCTCAACACCGTAAGCAGGGCCAAGCGGCGGGACGGCCCCAGCCTCGCAATCGCTGAACAGTTTTGCGAGTTCGTCCTCAGTGGCGAGATGGAAGTCCCGGTTGAGTTCTTTTCGCAGGTGTTCCATCTCAACCCAGTTACTGGCTGGAACCACGACCATGGCATAGCCGGCCGTATCCTTAATAATGACTGCCTTGGCGATATGATCTTCACTCACACAAGTAGCTTCGGCTGTTTCGTGACTTGACCCCGTGTGCGGATGCGAAACCAGGTCGCACTCAACTGAGTGTTGCTCAAGAAAACATTTAACGGTTTCTGCGATTGCCACTTTCTATCTCCCCATGAGAAATTTAAAAGCTCTTCTGACCCACTGCTAAGTGTAGTGTATGCAAAAGTAGATTGTATCAAATCGATAAAAAAGCTGATGCTTGCCCTGCGCTGTGTTCGGCCTCCAGCTGCGGTAGCGATCCGGTACGATCGAGCCGAAGGGCGTCCGCAGGAAATGGTTTCCCGGGAATGCCATTGATCAATTGAGTCCACAGCCAAATACAGACAGCCAATGCCGGGCAGAAATCCTGGAAATAATTTCTAAATGCATACCTCAGTGCTTAGTAGCATGACGCTTACCTTCGATATGCACCGTGCTTGCCTGGGGGCCTTCTTCCCCCATCTCCTCACTGAAACGAACGCTGGTACCTTCTTCCAGGTTGTCAAAATTGGCACCTAGAATACTGTTGCGATGGAAATAGATTTCCCGACCATCCGGCGTTTCGATGATACCGTAGTCTTTCTGGGGAAAGAGTTGTGTGATTCGTCCATGGGGTTCGACTTCATGCGCCTTGACTTTGTTACCTCGTATCCGGAGATAATCCTCTAACTGCCTGCGTGCGGCATTAAATGCATCCCGAATGGCCACGTAGATATCTTCATGAGCATGGTTTTGTTCAGGATGTCGACTCACAATAATTTCATCACCCGGCAAGGTAATGTCAATTTTCACCCCATAAATGTTTCCTTTATGCTGATGTTTGTGGGGGGCCTCAACAATAACCCGACAACCGGTAATATGCTCAGCAAAGCGTTCAAGCTCATCCGCTTTTTTACGCACATTCGCCTCAACCGCATCAGACGGTTCCATATTCCGAAAGGTAATCTGTAAAGGGATTTGCATGGCCTCTCCTCCTTCATTGGTCCAACCAGACACTAGAATACTTACAACATTACATCTTAAGACAAACCCATTAAGTTCTAATTTTAGCAGATTATTCTATCGACTCGGCTTATTTACAAACAAATAGGAATAGATAATTCGTGTATATAACTTAATCTCTAGCGTTGATATGGATCAGGCGAAGCCTCCTGTTGTCTATACTTAGAGAAATAAAAGGGAGGGGAGCATCATGGCAAATGAACTAGACCCACTGACCGGTCAATGGTACTTACACTTGGATAAGGGGCAGCGTTTTTACATCACCGCAACGGATGAGGCTGCAAGCACTGTTGAGGTTCAACATTTTGACGGCGATATTGAGGAGTACAGTCTCAGCGAATGGCGTGAGCTCAATATTGAACTGGGCGAGATGCCAGAAAACTGGTCCGGCGCACTTGATATAACGGAACCGGATGATTTTGGTACCGGGATTACAGATACCAACAAACAAGACTGGGATGAACCCCAGGAGCAGTTTCCGACTTCAGAGAAAGATAAACCAACCCTCGAAGCTGAACTGCCAATCGATGATTACAGCAAGGAGGATATAGAAGATACTCCTTGAAATGATGCAGTAAAGGGTTATCTGGTAACATCAGATCCCTGACAATACATTCATTCAGAGCGGCCCAACCCCTGTTGCGCTTCAGGCAAGGCCACGATCTGCAAGTATCTGTAAGGGCCCGGAAGCGGACCCTTCGTTATCCTTCTACCCCAATCGATGCTGCCACCAAGTCGACTTTTCCGCTTTGCACCAAAAGGTGATCATGCCATTTTAGGTATTGCACCCACCCATCGAACGGTTAAAATTCTTACCTAAATTCGTCTAGAAGGAATACAACGTGTACCTAGATCAGGCAACCCAAGAACAGTTGCAACAATGGCATGAAGAGCTCGCCGCCAAACACGAATCATTTAAATCCAGCGGATTAAATCTTAATTTAACGCGAGGCAAACCATCTGCAAGCCAACTCACTCTGGCCAATGCTCTGGATGGCGCACTGGAAGGAAACTACATTTCTGACGATGGTACCGACACCCGAAACTATGGTGGCCTTGTAGGGCTACCAGGAATGAGAGCGCTGGCAGCTGAAATTCTCGGTGTTACCGACAATGAAGTGTTGGTGGGTGGTAATAGCAGTCTGACATTAATGTACTTCTGTATTTTGTTTGCCTGGGAGTTTGGTCCTAATGGTAAGGGGTCTGCATGGAAAGAGGAGAGTACTGTTAAGTTTCTCTGCCCAGCACCTGGCTATGAC
>JBALVT010000241.1:0-5386 GCA_036961345.1 Halioglobus sp. | reverse complement strand
GGTGCTGGAAGAGGTTATAGTAACGGCACAGAAGCGCGAGCAGTCTGCCAACGATATCGGTATTGCTATCACGGCATTCTCGGGCGAGCAAATGGATGCTCTGGGTATCGAAAGCGCCACCGATGTGATGGCCTTTACGCCGGGTGCCACCCTGACGTCTTCGGGCCAGGGCATACCCATCTATACCATCCGCGGCATTGGCTTCGACGATTACAACTCCAACAGTAGTTCCACGGTGGGTATCAATTTCGATGAGGTGGCAATTCCCTATCCCATCATGACGCGCCTGCCTCAGTATGACATTGAGCGTTTGGAAGTGCTGAAGGGGCCGCAGGGTACACTGTATGGACAGAACACCACCGGCGGCACCATAAATTTCATTACCAACAAACCCGAATTTGCCAGAACGGCCAGTATCCGGGCGGCTTACGACAGCGATGAAAAAGTTGGCCTGCAAGGCCATGTCAATGGGGCCCTGGGCGAGAAGTTCGCCGGTCGTGCGGCATTTTTCACCGAAGACGGCGGCGCCTGGCAGGAAAACGCCGCGGTGGGTGGCGAGGGAGAGGAAAACGGCGACCAGGACAAAATGGCGCTGCGTCTCCAGGGTCTGTGGGAGCCTACTGATACCCTGTCGGTACTGCTAAAGGCGGATTACCACAAGGACGAGAGCGACAACATCGTCCCCCAGTTCGACCGATTCTATTTCATCAACCCCGATGCGGATCTGGGTGATCCTGGCATTACCGATTTCATCGTGGACCAGACCACGCTGGCAGGTTTGCCGGACCAGGGGGATCCCAATTCAGCCAGTTGGAATGCGGGCGGCAACGATTTTGGCGGACAGAATCCCGGAGGTGACTTCGGCCGTGACAATGAGGGAACGCTCTTGAACCTGCGCGTGGATTGGGATCTCGAATACATGACCCTGACTTCACTGACCTCATATAATGACTACAGCCGTACCGAAGCCAACGGCTGGGATGGTGTTGCCACTCGTAACTGGGACAGTTTTAACGATACCGGGATCGAAGTCTGGAGCCAGGAGTTGCGATTGACATCCACAACGGATGGTCCCTTGTCCTGGATAACGGGTTTGTATTTTGCCAAGGACGAAGTAGACGAGGTGTCTACGGGCAGTGGTCAGATGGCCACCAGTCAGCTGTACGTCACTCCTGAAGGGCTGGGTGTAGACGACATAGATGATGTGGCGGCAGCGGGTCTGAATTTCGATCTGTTTTCGACGCAGTACGAACAGGAAAGCACCACGGCCGCAATTTTTGGTCATGCCGAGTATGAAATTTCAGAGGCGTTCTCAGTAAAACTGGGGGCCCGTTATACCGACGACGAAAGAAAGATCATCAACTCCTGTACCTATGATGTCGACGGCACCCTGGCGAATTTCTTTAATGTGGCAGTGTTTGAGGGGTTTGGGGAGTATCAGCAGGGAGACTGCGTGACGCTCAATCCCGATACCTTCGAATCCGTACCGTACAACGAAACCATTTCTTCCACTAATGCGACAGGGCAGTTGGGCCTGGATTGGAGACCTAATGATAACCACCTGATCTACGGTATTGTCAGTACCGGTTACAAGTCAGGTGGCTTCGGTGCGCCGGCGGCGGCAAGCTGGACTTCGTTAGCCTCCTACGATGAGGAAGAAGTTCTTTCCTATGAGCTCGGTATCAAGTCGACGCTCGCTGACGGCGCCGTGCAGTTGAATGCCGCCATTTATCACTATGATTATGATGACAAGCAGGTTTCCTCGTTCATCATCGACCCGGTATTTGGTGCGCTCACAAAAATCATCAATGCACCTGAGTCGACAGTTCAGGGTGCGGAGTTGGAATTAAACTGGTATGCCACCGACGCCACGTTGGTTCGTTTGACCTCTTCTTACCTGGACGCGGAGTACGATGAATTTTCATCCTACCTGTTTGGGCAGTCCCTGGCTGAGAATCCGGATCGCGTTGATCTGTCGGGCACCCGTATGCAGAACACGCCCGAATGGCAGCACAACCTGATGGTGCACCATGAAATCGACATCAACGACAGTTACGGCGCTTTCGTGGGTGGTGACTGGGCCTATAGCGACGAGTTCAATTCGCTGGTGGGTAACGATCCGGTTTTCACGGTGGACAGCTACAACGTCCTGAACCTGAGGGGTGGCCTCATTTCGACCGACAATGCCTGGCAGGTCACGGCCTGGGTCAAAAACCTTACGGATGAAGACTATTTCACAGCGTTATCACCTTCCAATGACGCCAACGTCAAGATCATGGGCAGGGAGAGAACCTTTGGAATTTCGCTCCAATACAACTTCGAATAACCGGGTAAAAGGAGTTTGAGTCCACGAATCGACACGCGGAGATAGAGATGATTGTACCTAACAGACCGGATTCCAGAGCGATCGTTGCAGCATGTCTGCTCTCGGCCGCCGGCGCGCTGGTATTCAACGCCTTTCCCCTGTTCCTGAGCACCATTGCGGATCAGTTCGGGTTTGGCGATGAGGCGCTTGGCCTGCTGGGTACCTACTATCTCGGTGGATTCGCCTTGGTCGCCCTGTTGGCCCCCGTGTGGATGCCGCGCCTGTCATGGCGTATGACGGCGATGCTGGCCTACGCTGTCGTGGTGATGGCGTTATTTTGGTTGGCGACGACGCAGGCCGCTGCCGTGCATTGGGGCATGAGCTTGCTGGGAATGGCTTCGGCAGTTATTTTCACCATTGGCTTGGGAGTGCTGTCAGCGGCTAACGATCCGGATCGCGCCTATGGCTTTAAGCTATCGGCGGAGATGGTACTCGCGGCTATCACCATGTACGTTATGACCAGCCTGGTCATCGCCCGCTACGGTTATACTGGATTCCTCTGGGGCAGTGCGTTCATTTACGGAATCTCGGCTCTGGGCATTTTCGGGCTACCGACCAATTTGATGACTAAAGCCCCGGGGAGCGACTCGAAAAAGGGCCATGGTTTTGCTAATCCTCCTGTGATTCTGGCGTCGGCGGCTCTGTTTTTACAGTTCGGCACGTTCAGTGGGGTCTGGGGTTTCATGGCGCGTTTCGGGACGTTGCGGGGCGTTGGTGACGACGCAATTGGAACTATCCTTACACTCTCCCTACTTTGCGGGCTCGGGGGGGCGCTCGCGTGTGCATATTTAGGTAACCGTTTTGGTCAGCGACTTCCCATTCTGCTGGGGATGGTAGTGACGATTTCAGCACTCCTGCTTTTGAACTTCAGCCAGGAAGTCTTCTTTTTTGCCATCGCGGCCTGTCTGATTAACGCTCTGTTGCAGTTCCTGTGTGCTTATCAGATGGGGTTGATTACTGAGCTTGACAGTAGTGGGCGCTATACCGTGATGATTGCCTTCATCCTGGCTTCCAGTGGCGCGGTGGGACCTGGCGTAATGGGTGTTGTCCTAGAGTCGCATGGTGCCGGTGTGTGCCTGCTTATCTGTATGGGCGTCACTTCGCTGGCGATGGTGCTCACGACGCTGGCTACCGGCTATACCCCGGTGTTACGCGCAGTTGCGTCGGAAGCACAATGAGCATGGGAGAGGTAATGCCTATCACAGCCAGAGGTGGCTGCGCGACCACGCAGTGTGGCGTGATCATGGCGATTGGCATACACGGGCAAACTCATGTAGTTAACTATGTACCAGGGGGATTAGCAGATGGATAAAGATAAAGAGTCTCCGACTGGCACTGCGCAGCTGGGCCATGTCAAATTTGGTGCTTATGATCCGGCTGTAACGGAGCATATCGACCTCATTGAAAGGCGCAACAAGCACCTCGCCGGCAGTTTCCTGATGTATCACGACCCGATACATATTGTGGAGGGCAAGGGTGCATATCTGTTCGATGCCAAAGGCCGTCGTTACATCGACTGCTACAACAACGTGCAGTCTATGGGGCACGCCAATCCACTGATCGCAAATGCCATTGCGGAACAGTCAGCCAGATTGACCACGCACACCCGCTATCTCAATGAGAATGTGATCGAACTTGCGGAGGAGGTGGCCAGCACCCTGCCCGGTGAGCTGGAGGTATGCTTGTTCGTTTGCAGTGGAACCGAGGCCTGTGAACTGGCGATGCGCATTGCGCGGGTGATAACGGGCAACAGCGGTGCGATCGTGATGGAGAGCAGCTATCACGGTAATTCCAAGCTGGTGGGTGAAATGTCTACCGCTACCTACCCTCCCGAAAACCGGCCGCCCTATATCCAGGCTATCGAGCCGCCCAATACCTACCGCGGATCATTTCGCAGCGGCGAGGGTCGTGATGATCAGTTGGGTCATCTCTATGCCGAAAGGGTAGATCCGGCGATCGATGCCCTGGCACAGAGTGGGGAGGGGCTGGCCGCATTCGTTTGTGACAGCATATTCGACTCCAACGGCGCGATGCAGGCGCCCCCCGATTACTTCCAGCAGGTATATCGGAAGGTGCGTGCGGCGGGTGGTCTGTGTATTGCAGATGAGGTGCAGGCGGGAGTTTGTCGAACTGGCAAGTTCTGGGGTTTCGAGAACTACGATGTGGTGCCGGATATCGTGTTTACCGGCAAGCCGTTCGGGGGCGGCTACCCGGTGGCGGCAGTGTTTACGACCAGGGCCATCGCAGATCAATGGGCCAGGTCCGATTTTTATTTCAATACCTTTGGCGGAAACCCGGTCGCCGCGGCGGCCGCAAGGGCGGTGTTTCAGTTCGCCAGGGAGCAGCACATGCTCGAGCACGTCAACACGGCGGGCAACTATTTGCGCAAGGGGCTGGAACAACTGGCTGACAGGCACGCCGTAATCGGCAACATACAGGGGCTTGGCCTGTTTATCTGTGTGGATCTGGTCGAGGATCGTGAAACGCGTGTACCCGCCACACAGCTGGCCAGTCAGCTGCCCGACGCCATGAAGGCGGAGGGTGTACTCATCGGCTTGACGGGGCGTTATGGCAACTGCCTGAAATTCCGGCCACCCCTAGTGTTCAGCGAAGAGGATGTGGACGCCACATTGCAGGCGTTCGACAAGGTGCTCACAAGGCTGGAAAACGGCTGAGCAAAGCCCGCAGGAAATTGAGGACAATACTGTGACCGATAGGCACATTGAGAGCTTATACCGGTGCACCGAATAGGAAAAAGGGCTATGCTGCATCATCCCCCAAACCAAATAGAACATACGTTGGAAGTAATAATATGAAAGTGTTCAGAATTTTTGTTGCTTTGATTTTAGTCGCCCTTGCAGGGTGTTCTGACAATAAAATGGAAGTTGCAGATGTCATAGATGCAGAAGTCATAGTTGCAGATGTCATATATAAAAATGGGAAAATCTACACAGTAAATGAATCCCAGCCCTGGGCCGAAGCTGTAGCCTTAAAAGACGGTAAATTCCTAAAAGTTGGAAC
>JBALVT010000240.1:0-5432 GCA_036961345.1 Halioglobus sp. | reverse complement strand
CCTCACACAGTGATCCGGTATTCACGATTCACGATGTTATCCACTACTGTGTGACCAATATGCCGGGTGCCTATGCGCGGACAGCCACTATCGCCCTGACAGACAAGACTCTGCCCTACGTAATGCGTATCGCTGATAAAGGTGTGTCGGCACTGCGTGAAGATCCCGGGCTGGCCCTGGGTGTCAACACATTCAAAGGTAAGATCAGCTGTAAGGCAGTTGCCGCAGCGCTGCAGCAGATGGAAAATTACCAGTCATTTGGTGCACACTTGTAACGTTAGAGTGTTGCGTCTATCGGTTGAGATTGCAGGCAGGAGATGACTTGTCTGCGTCATAGACTATAATCCATGACCTTTTCGTGGCGAAGCAAGGCGAGCACTATATGAATAGAATAGAGAAGTTGAAAAATGACGTGTACAGTTTTGAAGAACTGATTACCCTGGAGAAAAATGCGACTAAATTGGGCGATAGTGAAACGCTGGGCCTCATTACGCTAAGTCGCGCATCAAAGACCGCCAAGGGCGAAAAACCCAAACCCACAGTAGACGAAGATGGAAACCCACTAACCCGCCGAGGCCGTCGCGAAAAAACCTAATGGTCGCTGCTGTATGACTCTGACACAGCGCATACCGCGCTAGCAGCGCAGGTGGCTATGGTTCATTACATTAGCACTCCAATTCAGGAATTACTGGCCGTAACGATCCAGCAACTGGCGTTGAGGTTAACCGTTTCGCCATCGTAATGCGGCATGATGGCTTCTGTCATAGCCAGGCGCACCGTTTCTACCAGATCAGGAGCAGTGTCTTTTAACAAACGTGAAGCCGGACCTATATCGATGAAGAAGTCCGCCACCTCGTCTTGTTCTATGCCGTGCCCAAATCGCATTATTGGCCGGGTGGAGACAATATTAATGTCGGTGTAGCCAGCCTCGCTGAGCATCTGCTCCGTAAATACCCTATCGGAAAGGCCAAAGGGGCCAGGAGAGTTTGGCGGCACAGGTTCTGGTCGCGGTACATGCGCGAAAGCTGCACTCATCGGCAGGGTGATCCACTCGTTTTCTGGCACCGGGGCCCAGCAGATAAAGGCGATTCGACCCTCCGGCTTCAGGGCTTTGCGCATATTGGCGAAAGCCGCGGCGGGATCTGCAAAGAACATTACGCCAAATCGGGAGAATATAAGGTCGAAACTGGCGGCTTCGAACGGGTAGATACTGGCATCGGCATGTTCAAAGGCGATTGCGCCTAGCAGATCATCCGGAAGCTGCTTTGCTCTGGTGGTAGCCGCTGCGAGCATCGGGCCAGAGATATCAACTCCAAGTACCCGCCCCGTGGCTCCGACGCCCTCCAGCAGGGCGAAGGAAGTGTCGGCACAACCGCAGCCAATATCCAGCACAGCTTCCCCTGGTTGAACGAGGGCGGAGGCAATGGCTTCCCCGCCAATGGGCCGCAGTGTCTTTCGCATCTGTTTATCGCGCTCTACCCAGTCCTGACCGGCCTCGCCGTTCCAGAATTCCACTTGTTCGGCGTTGGCTTCATCCGCTGTAATATCAATCATACTGGTCATCCTGTTTAGCAGGGCAAAATGAGGTTCCTACAAATTAACTCAACCAAGTCTTAGAAATCTACTGCCTGGCCTGGTTTTGCGGAATTAACTCGAGCAGACCTTCGATGTCGCGGTGACCCAAGATGAAGCGGCAGCAGAGCCAGAGCGCATAGCCAATGATGCCTGGTGGGGGCCCAGTAATTGCTCTTTACTGCCAAACCTTCATCTACATGTTAACGTGCTAACACCTGATCTCCGGGAACGCATTATTCCCCGATCAGAACTAATAACTTAAAGCTAATTGGATCGGAATTATTCTTGAGGACACGTTCATGGCAACACTTCTTTGTCACATAGAGATCAATACGGGAAAAGAACAGGAATTTGAGGCGGTAATGAAAGAGATGTATCGTCGAACCCATGCGGAAGAACCAAATTGTGTGCGTTACGAGTACTTTCGAGGCGCAAAACCCAATATGTATTACAGCTTATTGAGTTTTACAGACCGGTTTGCTTTCCTGCAGCACCAGGTCAGCGATTATCACGAGGGCTATGACTTTGCCGCCATGATCAAATCACTGGAAATGGAATGGATTGACCCGGTCACCGAAGCCTCTCCGTTAATTCCAACTGAATCCGGGGACTTGCCGGACGGTGCCAGCGAAGTGATTAAGACCGCTGCGGAAACCTATGTGGTCAACGTACAGTCCTGGTGGCAAAAACATCGACAGGAAAGGAGCAGTAACCATGGATGAAAAACTGCAGGAGCTGCTGGACAAAAAGGCTTGCGAGGATGTACTAATGCGCTATGGACGCACTCTGGACTGGCTCGACCAGACCGGCCAGGAGTCGTGCTTTTGGCCCGACGCAAAAATTGACTATGGCTTCTTCCAGGGCTCGGGTCAAGACTGGGTACCGCTGGTGATGGACGTCGAGGCGGGTGCATCCCGCCGCTGGCATGTTTGCACCGGCGTTATGGTACAGATCCGGGGCGATAGCGCAAAAAGTGAATGCTATGGTTTGACCGTGGGCACCAGTGAGAACGAGCAAGGTGAACAGATAGACACCATGTTCGGCGGGCGCTACCTCGATGAACTGGAAAAAAGGGAAGGCCAGTGGCGAATTTCAAAACGTACTTATATTGCCGACTGGACCCAACAGTTCCCCAACGGTCTGGATGCGCTCACCGATAGCGGTTTTATGCTGAACATATTGCAAATTCAGAAGCCGGATCACGAATCTTATCGGCGTTTGTAAACCCCCGAGTCTGTCAAGGTCCAGAAATTGAACGGTATGGTCCGAAGCATCCTACATTTTTCCAAATAGGGAATAGCAATGGCTTACAAAATTATTCAATGGTCCAGCGGCAATGTGGGTAAAAGCTCAATCGCCACAATCGCACAACGCAAGGGCCTCAAGCTGGTCGGCCTGTATGTCTATAACCCCGATAAAGTTGGGCAAGATGCTGGTGAGATTGCCGGCATTGAGCCACTTGGCGTCAAGGCGTGCAATGATAAAGATAAACTCTTGGCAATGGATGCAGACTGCGTAGTTCACACACCATTGCCGTCACTGGTGTACGGTGAAAACCCCGATGAAGACCTGGAAACGATTTGCGCCCTGTTAGCATCGGGGAAGAACGTTGTCTCTACGGTAGGTTATATGTACCCAAAGGTTTACGGACCCAAGGTCATGAACAGGCTTAACGCTGCGTGCCGGCGCGGTGGTAGCAGTTTCCACAGTACCGGTGTCAACCCGGGGTGGCTTGGGGATGTTCTGCCCCTGATGATGTCTGGAATTTCCCAGCGAATCGATAAGATCCATATTCAGGAAATCACAAATTTTGAATACTACCCCTCGCCCGAAGTCGTCTTCGACATGATGGGGTTTGGTCGCACGACCAAAGAATTCAAGCAGCACGCGTCCCGTTATACACACTGGTTGTCGGGTCTGTTCAGGGAAAGCATTCAGATGGTGGCCGATGGTCTTGACCTAAAGCTGGACAGCATTGCTGAAGTATCAAAGAACGAGTTGGCCAAAGAAACCATCAATGTCGCCGCAGGTACCTTAAACAAAGGTACCGTCGCCGGGCAACATTGGGAATGGGCAGGCATGGTGGACAATAAAAAAGTCATTGTCCATGAAACCGTCTGGCGTATGCACGATTCGGTTGGTAACAAATGGCCCAGGGGCAACCACTCGATAACGATAAAAGGCACGCCCGATATGTATCTCGACTTTGGTGCGCACTGGAACAACGATGTGCTGCTTTCAACCGCAGTGCACGCGGTGAATGCGGCGCCCTATGTATGCAATGCGCCAGCGGGCGTGCGTACCCTGCTGGACCTGCCTATGATCATGGCGCGCGGGGCGGCCCGATAGCGACGGTTATTTGCCGCTTGGAATGCCCCGAAGGTAAACTTGGAAAAATGCCTGATCTAATCCGCCGACTAGCTCCGTCCAAGGGTATAGCGACCCATTACCCCCGAGATTCGGCGCAATATCCATCGTGGCGTAGCTCTTCCGGCCACGGTTGCAGCGAGATTTAGAGCACCGGGAACACAAATGGCGTCACCTTTAAGACAGGCTCGGTAGCCCTGTGACGCAACATCGTCAACGTCACCTACCGCGTAGGCAGGAATTTCCAATCCCCCACTTTTCTTCTGCGCATTTGCGTACATGTTGGTGGCTGTTACACCCGGGCACAACGCAGTTATAGAAACGCCCGTTCCGCTGAGCTCCTCAACAAGTGATTCAGTCAGCGAAAGCACATAAGCCTTGGTGGCCGCATAGGCGGCCAGGCCAGGCACAGGCTGGAACGACGCGATGGACGCTACATTGAGTACGCGCCCTTTCCCTCGCGTTACCATGGGCGGCAAAAAATGATTCAGCATGCTAGTCAAACCACTAACATTAAGGTCAATCATGTTCTGCGCAGTGCTGCTGCCTAAATCAACAAAGCGCCCATGTTCGAGCACGCCGGCGCAGTTGACCAGCACGTCCACCTCAATACCGCGCTTATCAATAGTCGCGGCAAGTTTTTTCGCCGAGCCGCGATGAGACAAATCCGCAGCTTCTACCCAGACTCGTCCAGCTGTCTTGCTCTCAAGTTGTCGCGCCAATGTTTGCAGTTTGTCTTCGCTGCGAGCAACCAATACGAGACTGTAATCATCCTCGGCAAACTTCATTGCCAGGGCCTCTCCAATGCCAGATGAGGCACCTGTTATCAGGACAGTATCAGACTGCATCTTAATTTCTCCCATTGTTTAATGTTCTGCGCCGAGGCGCAGCATAGTCTGCCTAGTTATGATCGGGTACGATCAGCACCTTACCATTTCTACCACCTTGTGCCGCACGCGACACGGCGGCTTTGATTTCGCTTACCGTAAAACGTGAATCAACGCTGGCTTTTATAACCCCACCGGCGACCAAAGGAATAATTTCCCCGAATGCCGCCTGCTTTTGCTCCATATTGGCTGTTTCAAACCACTTGGTCAGCCAGAAGCCGCGCACTCGAATATCGTTAAAAATCGTTATCGGCGTATACAAGCTGCCGGGTTTGCCCGACAGTGCGCCATAGGCTACAACAGTGCCGCCATAACCCAGGCTGTTGACCAGGCGAGTAAATGTGTCGCCACCGACCGCATCAATTGCGAGCGACACGGGTGCGTTGCCTGCAGCTTCAGCGATTCGTTCGGCCAGATCGGGGCCGTCGATTAATACCACATCGGCACCCAGTGCCTGCAACTCGTCGGCCAGGCCTTCACGGCGAACGACATTGATCGTCTTTAATCCCCGTTGCTTTGCCAATTGGATGACATAGCTCCCAACTGCTGAATTGGCGGCGCTCTGCACAAGCCAGTCACCTTCTTCAAGATCGGCGAATGAGG
>JBALVT010000023.1:0-33142 GCA_036961345.1 Halioglobus sp. | reverse complement strand
AGGAATACTTCACGTCCCGGGTATTGGGCAGATGCGAGCGAGACCTCAACATTCGAAGCCAGATCGCCTGAAGCGGAAGTCAGGTGCCCAAACAGTTCTGTCAGAGTACCGAGTCTCTCCTTAAGTTGCTTTTGTTTGTCCGCAATCAGCAAATCATTCTCTTCAAACGTTTTTTCCAGCTGGGCACTGAGCTGTTCCTGGCGTGTACGTTCCGCCTCAGCCTTCTTCACAGCAGAAGCCTGATTGGCCTTTTCTTTGGTAAACGTTGCTTCGCGTGCGCGGTTTTCCTTGGACTCGGTAACCTGCCCCTTCTTAACGAAGTCAAGCAATTGATCCAGGGACTGGGCATCCTGCGCAAAGGCAGAGCTACCCGAAAACGTCAACGTGCTGCACATGACAAGAGCAGCAGCTTTTACGATTTTAAAGCTCATTAGATCGCCTCCGGCGCTGGAATTGGCATATTCAACAATTCAATAGTGGCTTGCTTCTTCGCGATACGAATACCTTTGCGAATAGCAGCGTCATACTCACCTGAGGGCAGGTCCATCCAAGCCCCGCCATTCTTGTCCCAGGCACCTGAAATGGCGCCATCAGTAGTCTGGTAAACCAATGCGACACGACCTATACGCAGGAAATCAACTTCACGCTGAGTCCCTCCCAGATCAATGCTTCCCCGGTAGGTGTCCATGCCTCGGCCGTACTGCAACTCAATGTTGTAGGCCTCCAGAACGCCGCGAAATTTCTCGGCCACGCTTACATCCGCGCGATCGAGGTTAGACCGCAGAAATCCAATGCGCTGCACTCGCTCTTCTTTTGCGAACGGCACGTCGAGCGCAACAAACTGCTCAAGACCGTCGATCATACGAATCACAAGCGGCGTCATTTGCCGCTGGATGACCGTCACCTGAGAAATCGAGGCGTCAATTTCTAAAACGCGCTTGTTCTGATTTTCGATCTGGCGTTGCAGACGACCGTTGTAGACCTTGAGACCGTCAACCTGCTTCACGACTGTTTTATAGTCGCCCAGTAGGTCTCGAGTTTCATCGGCCAGACGGTCGATTTTAACCTGCGATTTCTTCGCGGCTTCGTTTTTGGATTCTCCAACTTCGAGAATAGATTCCAGTGTATCTGCTTGCACAGCAGCTACAGTGCCCGTAAGGGCGCCTGCAGAAACCAGCGTAGCGATCAACACGCTTTTCAATCGATGCATAGTCATGGGAATTGCGTTTCCTATATCCAACAGAGTAATTCAGGTCTGGTACTTTCCGACTCTCGTATACTTATATAGTGGATAAACATGAGTCGGTAAACCGAGGCTAGGAATTTAAACCTAATAAATATGTTTTTTCAACGATATCCCACTTTGCTGTTTGACTAATAAGGGTCAGTGGGTATTTGGGTTACAAATGAAGCGAGGATCTGAGCACTAGGTAACACCATGGTGGTCGGTACCGGCCTGGCCTAGTCTCTACGTTGGAAAACTACAAAGCTGAAGTCATAGCCATCAGACTCTGGCGCAGCATTGCGCTGCCTGCTCACCTCACGCCATTGGCGCCAGTCCACTTCAGGGAAATAGGCGTCGCCCTCCACCTCGGCATGAACTTCGGTGATGTAGAGGCGCTCGGCCAGTGGCAACGCCGCGGCATAAATTGCTGCACCACCAATCACCATGAGATCTTCCTGGCCATCTGTGCGCGCAATGCCCGCAGCCAGCGTCAGTGACGATTCCAGAGAGTCGACCACCTCTACACCTTCGGGGGCGTAGGATTTGTTGCGCGAGACCACGATGTTGGTGCGACCCGGTAGCGGCCGACCAATGGACTCAAATGTTTTACGGCCCATCACAATAGGCTTGCCCAGCGTCTGGCGCTTGAAATACGCAAGCTCCCCTGGGAGATGCCACGGCAGTGCATTATTGTTCCCCACCACGCCATTTTCAGCCACGGCAGCAATTAAACAAAGCCGCATTACAGTTGCACTCCAGCCATGAGCAGACGAGCCGCCACGCTATATAGCCACCGGTGCAGCGATATGCGCGTGCGGCTCATAGCCAACTAGCTCAAAGTCTTCAAATTGATAGTCATAAATACTGTCGGGCTTGCGCAAGATATTCAGCTGCGGCAAGCTGCGCGGCTCTCTGGTCAGTTGTTCGTTAACCTGTTCAAAATGATTGCTGTAGATATGGGAATCACCGGTACAGATAACAATCTCCCCGAGGTCCAGGTCACACTGCTGCGCCAGCATCATAGTCAATACAGCCAGACTAGCGGTATTGTAGGGAAGCCCCAAAAAAGAATCGCTCGAGCGAATCAGTAGCTGCGCGGACAGACGGTTGTTGGCAACATAAAACTGGTATAGCAGATGGCAAGGTGGCAGGGCCATGCGCCCGGCTTTAACGTTTTCCTGGGGGCTAATACTTTCATCGGGCAGGTATTCCACATTCCAGCCATGAAATAGTATACGGCGACTATCCGGGTTATTTTTCAAGCAATCAACAACGTAGTCAATTTGGTTAACACTGCCACCGCCAGCGGTTGGCCACGCTGTCCACTGTGCGCCATAAATCGGCCCTAATTCGCCATCGTCGGTCGCCCACTCGTCCCAGATTCGCACGCCATTTTCATTCAGCCAACGGGTATTGGTGTCCCCGCTCAGAAACCAGATCAATTCGTTCACGATACTTTTCAGGTGCAGTTTCTTGGTGGTGAGCAGGGGAAAGCCTTCTTCGAGCGAATGTCGATACTGCCTGCCAAACACCGACAAGGTACCGGTACCTGTGCGGTCGGCCTTGCTTACGCCGTTATCAAGAATGTCCTGCAGCAAATCCAAATATTGCTTCATTTGCCTGATTTCCTTACAGTTTTTTGTTTAATTTCGGCTTGTCGATAAGACCAAAACAACAGATAAAGCCCTATTGCAATCATGGGCAGACACAATAACTGGCCGCGACTCATCCAGCCCAGTGCTGTGAGACCAATATGCTGATCGGGCTCGCGGAAAAACTCTACAAAAAATCGCAGGCATCCGTAACCGAGAGAGAACATGCCGGCCACCGCCCACCGGGGCCTGGGTTTTGAGGAAAACCACAAAACGATGGCAAACAAAAGTAAACCCTCAAGCGCAAACTGATACAACTGGGATGGATGCCTGGCCAGTTGCAGCGGGTCGCGCGGGAAGATCATCGCCCAGGGCACATCAGTCGGGCGGCCCCACAGCTCTTGGCCAATAAAATTCCCCAACCGCCCCAGAGCGAGGCCGATCGGCGCCAGGGGTGTTATGAAATCCAGCAGGCCGCCAAAGGGGATCGCCCTGCTGCGGGCAAACAAAAACATTGCCCCAATCACACCCAGCAAGCCGCCGTGAAATGACATGCCGCCTTCCCAAACGCGCAATAGCCAGAGTGGATCATCGACAAACTTGCCCCACCCATAGAAAAAAACATAACCCAGCCTGCCGCCCACAACGATTCCGAGCGCTGCGTAGAAGATCAGATCATCCACTTGATTTCGCGCTACCAGCGCACCTGGTCGCTCCGTACGCTTAACGGCGAGCCACCAGGCAAAAGCCAGCCCTGTCAGATAGGTCAATCCGTACCAGTGGATTTGAATGGGCCCCAAGGCGAGGGCGACCGGATCAATTTCAGGATATGGCAGCATATATTGGCAATAGTGTCTGAGTATAAGAAAGGAGCGTAAGCGACAAAAAGAGTATTATCAGCCAGGCGCATCAGATTCACAATTGTTTCCCCACAAACCAGGTCTTTTCCTATGTGTCTGCTCATTATTGCCCATCATGCCAGCGAACAGTTTCCTTTACTGGTGGCAGCCAATAGGGACGAGTTTCACGACCGGCCAACCCGACAGTCCATGTTTTGGCCCCAACACCCAGACTTGCTGGCGGGTCAGGACATTCGCCTGGGCGGCACCTGGATGGGGTGCACGCGCGCCGGCAAGTTTGCTGCCGTCACCAACTACCGCGATCCCGCCCGGAGCGCTGAAGCGCCTCGCTCGCGAGGCGAATTGCCCCTGGATTTTCTACTCGGGCAGCTGCAACCCGAGCACTATTTGGAGCAGGTGCAAAAACGAAGTCACGAATATGCCGGGTTCAACCTGTTACTGGGCGATGCGCGAAGGCTCTGGTATTTCAGCAACAGCGTCTCGGGAGATGGCGTAAATCCCCAAGATCCCAGGCCCTTGCAGCCAGGAGTTTATGGGTTGAGCAATGCACAGCTGGACACGCCATGGCCAAAGGTTGAACTGGGTAAAAAACGCATGCGAGAATTGCTATCTGATGGCAACCGGGTAGAACACGACACACTGCTCACCCTGGTGAACAGCAGTGAACTGGCTGATATTAATTCCTTACAGCAAACGGGAATGAACTCGGAAATGGAACTGCTGCTGTCCTCCCAATTCATCCAATCAAAAACCTATGGTACGCGCTCCAGCACCACCGTGTGGCTGGACAACGCAGGTTCGGCAAGCTGGCGCGAATTAAGTTTTGACCCGGCGGGAAAAACCACGCTCAGCAAGCGTGAGGATTTTCGATATATTTAATCTACCCGGCTTGGGATAAACTTTTGCAGGCCGCGGTCGGACAAAACCTGTTCCAGGCGAGCGCGTGTCTCCGCGACATTGTCCATCTCCATGACCTCCCGTAATACTTCCTGAGCGTCGCTCATACGCAGATTGCGCAGAACTTTTTTTACCTTGGGCAAACTGGTGGCATTCATTGACAAAACGTCATAACCCATCGCCAGTAATAACACAGCGGCGAGCGGGTCCCCTGCCAACTCACCACAAATCCCCACTGGCTTACCCTCGGCCTTACCGGCCTGGGCAACAGCCTGCAAAGCCTGTAATACCGCCGGGTGAAACGAATGATACAAATCTGCCACACGGGCATTATTGCGATCAACAGCGAGCAAATACTGTGTCAGGTCATTACTGCCCACGGAAAGAAAATCGACCCGCTTGGCCATCGCCCTGGCCTGATAGACGGCGGCTGGAACCTCCACCATGACACCGACGGGCGGCAGTTCGCCGGAATGGCCCTCCTGTAGAATTTCGCGGTGACTTCGATGGATGAGGTCGAGAGCCTCGTCAATTTCCGCCAGGTTACTCACCATTGGCAACATTATTCGCAGGTTACCCAGGCCCTCGTTGGCTTTCAGCATCGCGCGAATCTGGGCGAGGAAAATTTCCGGATGATCCAGAGTAACGCGAATACCGCGCCATCCCAAAAACGGGTTATCTTCCTCTATCGGAAAATAAGGCAGAGATTTGTCACCGCCGATATCAAGCGTTCGCATCGTTACCGGCCGAGGCGCAAATACCTCGAGTTGATGGCGATAAATTTTTCGTTGTTCCTCCTCAGTGGGAAACCGATCCCCCATCAGGAAGTGTATCTCGGTGCGAAATAGACCAACCCCCTCAGCGCCCTGCTCCAAAGAGCGTGTAACGTCTGCCATCAGGCCGGTATTCACCCATAGAGGCAGGGCGTGACCGTCCAGGGTTTCGCTGGGTTCCTCTCGCAGGGATTCAAGATCTTTTGAAAGCTCCCGGTCTTCGGCCAGAACTGTCTCATATCTCCTCTTGACATCGGCCGGAGGGTTTACGTGAACGACGCCATAATAGCCGTCAATTATCAGCTCGCGGTCCTGGAGGCGGGTGTAAGGGAGGTCGACCGCTCCCATCACCGTTGGCACACCCATTGCGCGAGCTAAAATGGCCACATGGGAATTACCCGAGCCCCGCACGGAGATAATTCCGACCAGTTTCTCCCGGGGAATTTCTCCCAGTGAAGAAGCCGTTAACTCCTCCCCAACTAAAATAGTGTGGTCCGGGAAGGTGCGTATCTTTTTGTCATCGGCCTGCAAATAGGCCAGCACCCGCGTTCCCAGGTCTTTAACATCAACCGCGCGCTCTTTGAGGTAACTGTGCTCCATACGTTCAAAATGACGAATGTGCTCAATCATCACTTCGCTCAGTGCGCCCTGTGCCCAGTTCCCCTGCTTAATAAGCCCCACCACCTCCGCGCCAATGGTCGAGTCATCCAGAATGCCCAAATACACGTCAAACAGGGCGTGGTCTTCCGCGTTGAGCTGATCGCTAAGATTATCCGCCACTGACTGTATATCAGCCCGCACACTTTGCAGCGCCTCCTTAAAAGCGCGCACCTCGGCTCTTCGTCCTTTCACTTTACGCCGGGGAACCGCGTACAGATCAGCCTCCGGTGATATGACTACCGCCATGCCTATAGCAATGCCCGGCGCACCGGCAATACCACTGATTTTTGCAGCGGTGGCAGTGCCAGTCTGCTGCTCAATTTGTACCGCCCCGGTGACCTTGGCGTGGGCAATGACCGCTGCCAGCTGGGCCGACATGGTTACCAGAAACGCTTCCTCGCTATCGTCGAAACGACGCACATCACGCTGCTGTACCACCAGTACACCCAGAACGTCTCTCTGATGGATAATGGGGACGCCCAGAAACGAATGAAATAGCTCTTCGCCCAACCCCGGCATCAACTGAAAACTGGGATGGGTTTCAGCATTATCCAGATTTAGCGGTTCCTCGCGCTCAGCCACCTGGCCGATGAGACCCTCCCCTGACTCAAGGCTCGCGACGCCCACCTGATCCGCATTCAAACCCTCGGTGGCACTCAATACAAACTGGTTACCGACAGCACCGCGCATATAGACGCTGCAAACCTCAGTGCCCATGGCGTCGCGTACGCGCCGAACAATCAAATCCAACGCGTCGTTTAGCGATTCGGCCGAATTGACGTCTTGAACAATGCTGCGCAACACTTCAAGCATTTTGCTTAGCCCCGTTTGAGCGCTTCTGTATATGACGCCCTAAAGGGAGTGCCAGCTCTTTCATCGCTCGCCGATATACCTCCCGCTTAAAAGAAACCACCTGATCCAATGGGTACCAATAGCTAACCCACTGCCAGTGATCAAACTCTGGCTTGCTGTTAAGGTTCAATTGCACCGATGTGTCGTCTGCCAACATTCGCAGCAGATACCATTTTTGTTTTTGCCCGATACAGACCGGATTTTGTCCTCGACGAACAAAACGCTTGGGCAGGCGGTAACGCAACCAACCGCGCGTGGAAGCCAGAACTTCAACATTGTCACTATTCAGGCCGACTTCTTCTTCCAGCTCGCGATAGAGTGCCCGCTCGGATGATTCCCCATCGTTAATACCACCTTGAGGAAATTGCCAACCGTTCTTCCCGCCGATACGACGCGCCCACAATAACTGCCCATGGTCGTTTGCCACTATTATTCCAACATTGGGCCGGAAACCGTCTGAATCAATCACTGCCATGTGCCATTTTTCATCTTATAATCACCGATTGTTCCACACTTTGCCTCCCCTGAGAAATTTACTGTCGCCGGCGCGCAGGCTATGCTTGCAACCCTAATACTAGGAAGCTCTGATGGTACTTGCAATTTTTGACCTGGATAACACCCTTATCGGCGGCGACAGTGACCATCTGTGGGGTGAGTTTGTCTGCGAACAAGGAATGGTCGACAGTGCCGGTTTTGCGCAAAAAAACGAGCAATTTTATCGGGATTACCAAGCGGGAAATCTGGATATCGATGCCTACTTGCGTTTCGCCCTCGCTCCCTTACGCGGCCGTTCATTAACAGAGCTGGCGGCGCTGCACAAAAAATTCATGCACTCAAAAATTGAACCCATTATGTTGCCCCGTGCTATTAAGCTGGTCGCTGAACATCGCCTGCGGGGCCATCAATTACTGGTCATTACAGCGACCAACGAGTTCATTACCCGCCCGATCGCCAGTGCGCTGGGTATCAGTGATATCCTGGCTTGTGAAGCCCAGATCATCGACGGCCAATATACCGGCGAACCTGTCGGCATACCCTCGTACCACGAGGGCAAAGTGACCCGGCTAAGCCATTGGCTAAAAGAGCACGATGCACGGATAGATGGTGCGTATTTCTATAGTGACTCTCACAACGACCTGCCATTACTCGAAATGGTAGACAATCCCATCGCCGTCGATCCAGACGAAAAACTTCTGCGCCGAGCCCAGGAGGCCGGATGGCCAGTTGTTTCACTGAGATGATAATTCAGACGGGCAGGCCTCACCTGAAGTCATTGTAAAAAGCCAAACCACCGCAAGCGCAGTTTTTAAACGCAGGAGGAACCCGGACTATAGACGACGCGCAAAAACTGCTTTGAGGTATTCGGTTTCCGGTATCGCCGGATGTATGGGGTGGTCGGCACCTTGCGCGCCCTGTTCAATCACCCGTACCTGGCATCCAACGCGCCTTGCTGCGCCACCAATAGCATAATTAAGATCAGCACGAGACAAATGCATGGAACAGGAGCCTGAAATCAGCAATCCGCCAGGGCGCAGCAGATGCAAACCCAGCTCATTAATCTTTCTATAGGCAGCGATGCCCTTTTTTATATCTTTGCGACGCTGGATAAATGCAGGCGGATCAAGAATAACCACATCAAACAACAGTCCTTCCTGGCGCATAGTCACCATCGTCTCGGCTGCTAACCCCAACCGCGTGCTGACCTTGTCGGCAACATCATTGAGCTCGGCATTGCCCAGCACCCCATCCAGTGCCGTGGCAGAACTATCCAGACAGGTCACGTCACTGGCACCAAAGGCTGCCGCCTGAATACCCCAACCGCCAATATAACTATAAACATCGAGCACGGATTTATCGGGCACATAAGTGGCGAGCCGTGCCCGGGACATACGATGATCATAAAACCAGCCGGTTTTTTGACCCTCCCAGACCGGCGCCACAAAACGCACATTGTTTTCTTCAAAATCGACAGTTTTTGGCACCTGTCCGTGGACAACTTCTATGCGGTTTGGCAAACCCTGCTCGCGTCGACTTCGGCTGTCTGCTCGCAGCAGAATTCCCACCGGCTGTAGCAGACTGACCAAAGCGGCAATGATCTCCTTCTCGTAGCGCTCTATCCCGGCGTTGTTTAGCTGCATCACCAGATAGTCGCCAAAACGATCAACCACCAAGCCGGGTAGCAAATCGCTATCGCCATACACCAGGCGATAGAAAGGCTTGTCAAATGCAGCTTCTCTACCGGCCAATGCGGCCCTCAAATGGCCTGTTATTACATTGAAATCCAAAAGACATTGGCGCTGTGGTGCGTAAACCCGCGCGCAGATCAGGGATTGAGGTTCCATGTAGGCGCAGCCAAGAACCTGGCCTGTGGCATCGCACACATTGACACAATCACCCGCTTCGAAATGACCTAGCGGAGTGCGTTTGGTGTCGACCTCATTGGAATAGACCCACAGATGGTCGGCTCTAAGGCGCTTGTCAGCGCCTTTGCGCAGGTACAGATCAGCGATAGGAGATTCCATAGAGCTTGAGCCGCCGGCTATTCCTCTTGGGCACATTGCCCGGCGTAATCTTCCGCCGACAGCAACGCCTCAAGCTCAGTCGTATCTGAAGGTTTTAATTTGTAGAACCAACCCTCTGCATAAGGATCAGAATTGACAGTTTCCGGAGCGTCTTCGAGCAGCGCGTTGATTGCAATTACCTCGCCGGCAACGGGCGCATAGACATCGGAGGCTGCCTTGACTGACTCAACAACACCGGCCTCGTCTGCCGCGGCCAGAATGTCACCCACGTCGGGCAGCTCAACGAAGACCACATCACCGAGGGCTTCCTGAGCATGATCAGAAATACCCACGGTAATCGTGCCATCTTCTTCCAGCAGTGCCCACTCGTGGCTACTGGCATATTTTAATTCGCTGGGTGTCTGACTCATAATATGTCCTCTAAAACACAAATAACAAGGCGGCTATTCTAACTCCCGTCGGCGGAAAAACAACGATTCTATCGACCTATACCCATTGCATGGCGCATAAGCTGCTGCTTTACCGGAGAAACTCTGTCCACTCCGCGCATGCCGGCATTGCGCAACCAACGAATGGGCAGTGCGCGCTGGGCAAAAAGCGCCTTGAAGCCATCCATTGCAACCATCATCGCGAGGTTTTCACCCTTGCGCCGGCGTTGATATCGTTTCAGGACCGCAAGCTCACCCGGATCAATGCCTTGCGCACACGCCCCCAGAATTTCCTGGGCAAGTACGGACACATCCTGCAACCCCAGATTAATGCCCTGCCCTGCCAGAGGGTGGATCGTATGTGCAGCATCGCCCAGCAACGCCACGCCGGTGCGCACATAGTCCACCGCATGCCGTTGCCGCAGCGGGAAGGCAAAACGCTGGGAGCATGCCCTTATCTTGCCCAGCCGGCTCTCAATGGCCACTTCGAGCTGCGCACAAAAATCAGCCTCATCCAGCGCCAGCAAATCGTCAACCAAGCCCTCCTCCAAAGACCACACAATCGAACAATAATGAAGACCGCCAACCTGCGGCAGGGGCAAAAAAGCCAGTGGGCCAGTAGGCAAAAACCGCTGCCAGGCTGTGGCTTGATGGGAATGCTCAAGCTGCACGGTTGCGACGATGGCTCGGTGACCGTAATCCCACTCCCGGGTTTCGAACTCCAGTAAGGTGCGCACCTTGGAAAGGGCGCCATCTGCTGCAACCAACAATCCCGTTAGAAAACGCCTGCCGTCCTCCAGCTCAACCTGACAACCACCTGATTCAAGTACCGAACACATTGCTAATCGGGCCGGATTAAATACGGTTATATCTTTGGCGTTGCGAACCCGACCCAGGAGCGCATTCACTATGACCCGATTTTCCACAATATGCCCCAGTTCGGGAACGCTGACATCGGCGCAGTCAAATTCAATGATACCCGTTCCATCCGCATCCCAAACCGTCATATGGCGATACGGGCAGACCCGTTGGGCCGCGATACCATCCCATGCGCCGATGCTACTCAGCAAGGCCTGGGAATTAGGTGTCAGTGCGCTCACCCTGGCGTCAAAACCCGAGACAGTCCTTTCCGATTCGGATTCTATCGCCGTCTCAGCAGCTGCCAATGGTTGACCCTCAACAAGAGCGATCGATAAGCCATGACCGCTCAACACACCGGCCAGCGCACTGCCCGCGATACCCGCACCAATTATCGTGACATCAAAACGAGGATTCTCAGACATGGCCGGGCTCTGTTATTGCTGCAACACCGGCAGCATGGCGCACAAATTCACGCTTTGCCGCCGGCAATAGATCGAGCCCTGCGAGGCCCAGGTCCCGAAGTAAACCCAAAATAGGGTCAGTGCGCATGAACAATGCCGGCAACTTATCACTGAAGTTCACGGTCTGATCCTGATCCGCCTTTTGCAAGTCATGATATTGCTTAAGCACCTGAATATGTCCCAGAGGGGTAGAAGACTGTGCCGCCGCGGCCAAAACCTGCCCCAGCACCGCTACATCCCTAAGCGCCAGATTGTAGCCTTGACCTGCGACCGGATGCAGAGCGTGCGCCGCGTTGCCCATTACCACAATGCCGCTGCGCACTTGTTCCGCAGACTGAACCAGTGCCAGAGGGTATCCGTGACGCTCACCCACCTGTTGCAGTCGGCCCAGGCGATAGCCAAATCGCTCCTGCAGACATTCCAGAAATTCAGCTTCCGGACATTTTAACAGGTGCTCTGCCCGCTCGGGAGCCAGGGTCCATACCAGGCCAGCGCGATGTGTTCCACCGGCCGCCGCGAGCAGCGGCAAGAGCGCAACCGGACCTTCGTCAGTAAAGCGCTCATAGGCACAGCCGCGGTGTGGCTCTGCGAATGCCACATTGGCTATAAGAGCATGTTGTCTATAGGACTTTTCTTCGACAGCCACGCCCAACTGATCGCGCAGTCCGGAATTTGCGCCGTCGGCAACCAGCAAGAGCCCGGCCTCTATCTCCATGGCTCTGGCGCCTTCAAGGCGCAAGGCAACGCCTCCGGCCCTGACAACGGCACTGACGACTTTTGCGGGGCTTATAAGCTCAACCCGTCCCTGACGATAAAGGGCCTGAATTAGCGAACTCCCCAGCCAGGCATTTTCAACCACATAGCCCAACGCGGGCCAGTCGTAATCGACCGCATGCATCAAGGTGCTACCAAATCGACCCTTGTTTGATACATGAATTGTATCAATCGGGCAAAGCCATTGTTCCAGGTCTTCCCAGACACCCATATGTTCATAGATCAACCTGGACCCAAAGCTCAACGCGGTAGAACGTGCATCAAAAGAAGGATGGTATTCGGGCTTACCGCCAGCAATAGGCTGCGGAAGTGGAAATCCTTCCACCAATAAGATTCGAGTCTGCGGCGGCAGCGAGGCACCAAGCTGGAGCGCGAGACTCACGCCCACCATGCCACCTCCTGCGATAACAACGTCTGCGTATTCAGTCATTGATCATACCGCCATCATCGCCTCTATTTCCTCAACGGTTTTTGGCACGCCCGAGGTGATGACCTCATTACCCTGGGCGGTAACAATAACGTCATCCTCGATGCGAATACCGATTCCCCGCCATTTTTTGGCCACCTTGGTATTGTCTGGCGATATGTAAATACCGGGCTCCACCGTCATAACCATTCCCGGTTCCAGCATTCGCCACTCATCAGCGACCCGGTAATCACCAACATCGTGCACATCAAGGCCCAGCCAGTGACCGGCCTTATGCATATAAAATTTACGGTAGGCTTCGCTCGCAATCAGCTTATTTACCGTGCCCTTGAGTAAACCGAGCTTTACCAGCCCCTCGGTGATGGCACGCACACTGGCGTCGTGCGGCTGGTTCCAGTGATTGCCAGGTTTGATGGCGTCTATCGCCGCCAATTGCCCTGCCAAAACCACCTCATAAAGTGCTCGCTGCTCCTTACTAAAAGTCCCTGCTACCGGAAAAGTACGAGTGACATCCGCTGCATAATATTCAAACTCGCAACCGGCATCAATCAACACAAGGTCGCCACCGCGCATCTTCGAATTGTTCTGCACATAATGCATAACACAGGCATTCCCACCACTGCCGACAATACTGTTGTACGCGGGGTGGCGCGCTCCCAGAGAGGCGAATTCATGCAATATTTCCGCTTCCAGCTCGTATTCGTGCATTCCGGTACGGCAGTAACGAATCGCTCGAATATGCGCCTGGGCGGTAATTTCTCCCGCCCGACGCATAAGCCGGAGCTCAGCCGCACTCTTGATCAGCCTCTGATCGTGCAACATATGATCCAGGTCGGTAAACTCCCCTGGAGGCACCGCGCCAAAAGCTTCTTTACTGCGAATTTGATTCACCCAGGCCATAATCTGCTGGTCAAACTCCGTACTGCGGCCCATGGAATAATAAACACGATCTCGCCCTTCTATTAGCCCGGGTAAGATTTCGTCGATATCTCCGATAGGGAATGCATCGTCTGCCGAAAAGTTCTCGCAGGCGCCCTCTGGGCCCTCCCGAAAACCGTGCCACAACTCCATACTTAAATCACGCTCCCGGCAAAACATGACAAATTGGCCATGCTTTCTGCCGGGAATCAGTACCAATACCGAATCGGGCTCGGTAAAACCGCACAGGTAGTAAAAATCGCTATCCTGGCGAAATGGAAATTCCGTGTCTCGACTGCGCACCTGCTCGTGAGCTGAGGGAATGATCGCTATGCTGTTTGGCTCCATCAGGGCCATGAGGTTTTTTCGCCGTCTGGCAAATTCTGACTTACTAATGGACATTAACCACTGCTCTCCATAGTGCGCAAACCCTGCTGATAAATTCTCGGGAGCTTAGCACAGCACACGTGTCGAAAATTGATCGTTTAATGCAATGGCCTATCAGGCCCTGAATCTTGCTCATCGGAACGCCTGTCCATATAGACATTCAGTGTGGCGAATCGAAGGTATTCAACCAACTCAAAGAAATTTTCTTCGGATGCCTCTTCATCGTTGTGATCATCCTCACCCGTCTCCGCCTGGGCTATCGCAGCAAAGTCTTTCAACACTTCAGCGCTGTCACGGGAAAGCGCATTTTCTGCCTCCGAGGAAGCGCCAGCCGACACCAGAGCAAAACCTGTCAGGAAACTCTGGCACCAACCGGCCAGGGCAGCCGTTCGAGTTTCTATGTCTGCATCGTCATCCGGCAACAGCGGATGAAAGTCAAATTCTTCGTCTTCAAGCGCGGCCGCGCTGATCTTGTATAGCTGCATCACCTGTTCCGCCAACTCGCCGCGCAATTCAAGCTCGAGCGCCTCGACCAGCGCTGCCAGCGCTAGCTCGGGCTCCACAGCCGCACCCGCTGCCAATAAGCCACAAAGGCAGCCATGTATGCTGGCAGGTGAAGACTGTAACCCCTGTTCCAAAAGGTGGTTGGCAAGCTCATCAAAATCAAATATTTCAGTTTGAAACATGTCGTCATCGTGCATACATTCTTCCTTTTTTACTGGAACCGCCCGGGACAGATCGCCCACACTTCTACCAGTTATTGTAATGCGGTGGGCATGCCATTGATATTTATGACATTTGCTCCGTTGACCTGAGTTTCCGCGGCCACTATAGTAGAACGCAAACAGGACCAGTCCAAGTATAGCCCCATGGCAGACACCCAACTAAAGATACTCGAAGGCAAAATCGACGAGTTAATCGCATTGTGCACCGAGCTGAATCGCGAAAACCAGGCCCTTAAAGCCGATGGTGCGAACTGGCATAGCGAGCGTCAATCGCTGGTGGATAAAAACGAAATGGCCAGAGCCAAGCTGGAATCCATGCTAGAGCGGCTAAAAGCAATGGAGCATTGACCGTGGGCCAGGGAAATACTATTACCGTACGCATCCTGGATAAAGAATACCAGGTGGCGTGCCCGGAAGATCAGCAAGCCGAGTTAGTGGTTTCTGCCAAATACCTCGACAAACAGATGCGCTCTATCCGCGACACGGGCAAAGTCATTGGCCTGGAGCGCATTGCAGTGATGGCAGCACTCAATATCAGCTATGAACTGTTACAGGCGTCAGAACAAGACGCGATAGTAAATATCACCTCCGACCCAGATGACGCTTCAATCAGCCAGCTAAATCATAAAGTTGACGATGCTCTTTATCAGCTACGGCAATTAGAAATCAGCTGATTTCGTCCGATTCTAACCCCTTAGCTAACAAAGCTAGGTTATACTTGTCCTGGGTACCTGGCATATACGCCAGACAGGACAGTCTTTGAGCCGATAAGTGTTACCCCGGTGGATCCTCGCAGTTGTTGGTGTGCAAGTCCGGCCTGGACCGGAAAGCCTGAAGCAGCACAGGAGCCACCACCTTGAACCATCGGGTTCAAGGCGACACTGTCAGCGGTATGCTGGGGATCCAACACATATTTATGGCCGAATCCGCACCCGATAAGCGCCAGTTGCGAACGCTCTTGCGGCACAAAAGGCGCGAACTAGAACCTCTCAGCCAGCGTCTGGCAGCACAACAAATCTGTACGTTAAGCCAGACCCTTCACGAATGGGTCAATGCCAGCCATGTCGCAGTATATTGGCCAACCGACGGCGAAGTTGATACGACCGAGATCAGCCAAGCCTGTCGAACTCAAGGCAAAACCCTCTATCTTCCGGTGGTGGGTGACCACAAAACACTCAACTTTGCGCAATGGACCCGCTCCGGGAACTTGTCTAACAATCGCTTTGGAATTCCAGAACCAATACCCACAGCACCGCGGTGCACGCCTGCAGATCTGGACATAATATTTCTGCCTCTGGTGGGATGGGACCAACGCGGCAGTCGATTGGGAATGGGTGCAGGTTATTACGACCAGGCGCTCAAAGGCGTATCTGGCCCGCTATTGGTTGGCCTGGGATATACGGTGCAGGAAGTTAGCCACATCCCCACAGATAGCTGGGATATTGCGCTCGATAAAGTGATTACCGAACAAGGCGTGCAACACTGCCGCGCGCGGCAGTGATTAAAGCCTATTTTTGAATAATCACACCGGCCTGCAATGCGGAAGCAGGTGCTGCCGTCGTTTTGCTGGATGTCATGGGTGCAATTAACGTGAGAGCTACACCCAGACCAAACACGGCCATAAGTATCAGCAAGAAATCAGGTTTACGTTTCACAATTACTTTCTCTTTCGATCTGGAGACAAAAATGTGCGCTGCTATTGCAGCATCCAATTAAGCCTGCCTGCCCCTGTTTTAGTTATAAAACTTATGATCGTAAAAATTGTTAATATGTCACAAATTTTCAGCGAGTCTATAACACGCGGGGGGGAAAGAAAAGCACCAATGTGGGTTAAAGCCAGATAATTCGGGGCTCGGGGATAGGAGAGGGCAGTTCTGAGGGAATTGTGCACTCCAAGAGGGCGTGGGGTTCCAACCGATTGGAGTGCACAATTCCCTCAGAACTGCCAACCCCATTCCAATTAAGCCCCCGAGCGGCCCCCAAGATACAGTTGATACGCTGAATTTTCAGTCTCATCCCAATGGCGGTAATTGATCTTGGCCAGCGCCTCTTCCAACGCCTTACGCTCACCCCGAGGCACCTGCAAGCCAACCAGAATACGGCCGAATGCGGCACCGTGATTGCGGTAGTGAAACATGGAGATATTCCAACGCTGGCCGAGTCCATTCAGGAACTTCAACAGAGCCCCCGGACGCTCGGGAAATTCAAAGCGGTAGACTCTTTCATCATCGATACTGCCAGGAGCATGGCCACCCACCATATGACGAATGTGTAACTTGGCCATTTCGTTGTCCGTCAGATCCTCGACCGCATAGCCCTTGGCGGCCAATGTTTGCTGCAACTTGAGTAAATCGTCCCCGCCGGGAATAACGGACAGTCCGACTAATACCTGTGCCGAATCTGGCCCCGCATAGCGGTAGTTAAATTCGGTAATATTTCGACGGCCCAACAAACTGCAAAACGTTTTGAAGCTACCGGGTTTTTCAGGGACTGTAACCGTCAGAATGGCCTCACGCTTCTCCCCGGTTTCAGTTCGCTCGGAGATATAGCGCAATCGATCAAAATTGGTATTTGCACCACTGACAATCGCCATCAGATGCTGGCCGCTAACCCCCGTGCGTTCTACATATTTCTTCATACCCGCGAGCGCCAGCGCTCCTGCGGGCTCGGCTATACTGCGCGTATCTTCAAAGATGTCCTTAATGGCCGCGCACATCTCATCTGTTGATGCAGTGATAACCTCATCAACAGTCTCGCGAATCACACGAAACGTTTCTTTGCCGATTTGTGCGACAGCGCAGCCTTCGGCGAACAGTCCAACCTCAGGCAGGGTTGCCCTGCGCCCACGCTCAAACGCCAACTTCAGACAAGCCGCATCCTCGGGCTCAACCGCGATAATTCTGGTTTGGGGCCAAACGTATTTTACGTAGGCCGCCACACCGGCGATCAACCCACCGCCACCAACCGGTACGAACAAGGCATCGAGCGGCTGCTGGTGCTGACGCACAATTTCCATTCCCACCGTGCCCTGACCGGCAATTACGTCAGGGTCATCAAAGGGATGAACATAGATCATATTTTTTTCTTCGACCATTTGCGTTGCCGCAGCAGCGGCCTCTTCGAACGAGTCGCCATGTAGCACCACTTTGGCGCCGTAATTTCGCACGGCATCTACTTTAATCAGCGGGGTGGTTCTGGGCATTACAATAGTCGCCTTCACCCCCATTCGATTGGCGGCCAGTGCCAGACCCTGTGCGTGATTTCCCGCAGAGGCCGCGACCACACCCTGATTGCGCTGCTCGGGTGTTAGCTGGGACATTTTGTTATACGCCCCCCGCAACTTGAATGAAAATACCGGCTGCAGATCTTCGCGCTTCAGCCACACTCGATTGCCCAGGCGTTTTGACATAAGCGCCGCCTCGTCCACAGGTGTCTCACGGGCGACGTCGTATACCTTGGCATCGAGTATTCGCTTGATATATGACTTGGGCATGACCTGAATATTCCGCTGTACTTTGATTGACGGGACATCTTAATTCACAGCGGCGTATTTTTCACCCGCAGCAGCGCTGCACTATTGCAGCATTTCTCGTGATTACCCGTCGATAATAGTCGATAATATTGCGCTTTCGACCAAGGAATAAATCAGCATGACGCAAGACGAGCTTAAAAAAGCAGTGGCAGCTGCCGCGCTGGCCCATATTCGACCCAAACTTGAAAATGATACAGTACTGGGTATTGGCACCGGATCTACTGCCAACTGTTTTATTGACGCCCTGGCACAGATCAAAGGTCAAATAAACGCCACGGTGGCAAGTTCTCAGGCCTCTGCGGAACGCCTCAGAAGCCATGGTATTCCGGTATACGATTTGAACAGTGTCGATCAGGTTGATTTCTACATTGATGGTGCCGACGAGAGTAACAGCGCGCTGCAATTGATCAAGGGCGGGGGCGCTGCGCTAACGCGAGAAAAGATTGTCACTGCCGTGGCGAAAGAATTCATCTGCATCGCCGACGAGAGCAAACTCGTACACACCCTCGGCGCCTTTCCCCTGCCAGTAGAGGTTATTCCTATGGCTCGCAGCCATGTGGCCAGGGAACTGGTGAAACTCGGGGGTGATCCAATTTACCGCGAGGGCGTTGTTACTGACAATGGCAATATTATTCTGGACGTTTTCAATTTTTCTATTCCCCAGCCCCTGGCAACCGAGGCAAAAATTAACGGTATTACCGGGGTAGTGACCAATGGTTTGTTTGCGTTGAAACCGGCGGATGTTTTGTTTCTGGGCACTGCAGGGGGAGTTAAGGCGCTTTATCCTGAATAGGTTTCGAGGTGGAGTCCCGCCCAACGCAGTGGTTAAACCGCTTTCGGTTCTAGGGGTAGGCCCTTAAGCGGTTTAACCACTGCGCCGGACTACTTTGGGGCGTATTCAAAGTGGTTTTTATAGATCGAAGATTTTTCCTGGATTCATTATTCCGGCGGGGTCGAAGGCTTGTTTTATTTGTCTCATAAGCTGAATTTCCAGTGCTGAACGGCTGTAGGGTAAATAATCTTTTTTCAGCAAACCTACACCGTGTTCCGCCGATATACTGCCTCCATAGCGTTGGACTATTTCAAATACCCATTTGCTCACAGCGCCGCAGCGAGCCTGAAACTCGCCCATAGGCAGATCATCCGGTTTAAGAACATTGAGATGCACATTGCCGTCTCCGATATGACCAAACCAAACGATTTCAAACTCGGGATAGTTGCCATTGACCACAGCTTCTACTTCCGCCAGAAAATCGGGCACTCGTGAGATCAGCGTTGAAATGTCATTTTTGTAGGGTGTCCACCGGGAGATGGTTTCCGAAATATCTTCCCGTAAGCGCCACAGACCCTGCGCCTGCGCCAGACTTTGGCTAACGACGCCGTCCAGCACCCACCCATTCTCCATACAGTACTCGAATAGCTCCATTGCGTTGGCCATCGCATCGGCATCAGATTGCTCAAACTCCAGAAGCGCATAGTAGGGCGTCGGCGTGGCAAAGGGTCGTTGCAGGCCCTGGTGCTCAACCACTTTTTGCAGGGCGAGCTCTGAGAAAAACTCAAAAGCGCAAAGATCCATTTTGCCCTGAAATACATTGAGTACACACATAATGGAGGCCATATCGGGCACCCCGAGTACCAACACGGCCAGGTCTGTCGGTGGGCGACTCAGCTTCATGGTGGCCTCGACAACAATGCCCAATGTTCCCTCTGCTCCAATAACCAGCTGCCTAAGATCATAACCTGCGTTATTTTTTACCAAACCCCGATTTAAATCCAGCAGCTCTCCCGTACCCGTAACCACTTTCAATCCCGCTACCCAGTCACGGGTCATACCGTGGCGGATTACCTTGATACCACCGGCATTGGTAGAAATATTGCCGCCGATTTGACTCGAGCCGCTGGAGGCAAAATCAACCGGGTAAAACAAATCCTTTGCCACGGCGTATTCTTGCAACGTTTGAGTGATCACACCGCCACCACAGCACACCGTCCGATCTATGGGGTTGAAATCAGTGATGCTATTGAGGTTGTCCAGCGCCACAACCAATTCGCCCTGATGTGCCACAGCCCCTGCGCTCAAGCCTGTGCGGCCACCCGAGGGAACAATCATCAATTGCTCCTGATATGCCAGTCGCACCACGTCCTGCACTTGCTCAATACTGCCCGGCAAAACCACGGCTGCAGGACTTGGGGTATAAACCTTGGTCCAGTCCGAGCCATATTGTTGCAGGGAATCAGCATCAATCAGCACCTTCCCGTCACCAAGAATCGCTTCCAACGCAGATAAAACCGAGGCACTTAATTGAGCCACAAAACCTTCCTCCGGTATTTTTCACAGGGCACTCGATGCACGGGGAATCGAGGGGCGCGTATGTTAACATGCGCGCGCTTCGATTCCTCCCGGCACGGAGCCGACCCCAAGACCCTATGGTGAGATTCCAGATCATGACGCAGCAATCACTCGAAAAACGTAAAATCAAGTTTCTAATGTTAGAGGGAGTGCATCCTTCCGCGCTCGAAACACTGCGCAAAGCTGGCTATGAAAATATCGAGAGTCATCAGAAAGCGCTGCCGCCGGAAGAACTGAAAGCGGCCATTGCTAACGCGCATTTTGTCGGGATTCGCTCTCGCACCCAACTGACAGAAGAAATTTTCTCCGCTGCCAACAAGCTCGTGGCCGTAGGCTGTTTTTGTATTGGCACCAATCAAGTCGACCTGGACGCCGCGACACAGCGCGGTATCTTGGTATTCAATGCGCCATTTTCCAACACACGAAGTGTCGCTGAACTGGTTCTTGCCGAGGCAATCTTACTGATGCGCGGCGTCGCTGAAAAAAATGCGGCGGCCCATCGCGGAGAGTGGCAAAAATCCGCCCTCAATTCATTTGAAATACGCGGTAAACGCCTGGGTATCATCGGCTATGGCAATATAGGAATGCAGTTGGGCGTAATCGCCGAGAGTCTGGGTATGCAGGTACAGTTTTACGATGTTGTGAACAAGCTCTCTGTCGGCAACGCCCGGCAAGTGCCCAGCCTGAGTCATCTGCTGGCAAATTCCGATGTTGTTAGTTTGCACGTCCCCGAAAATGGCTCGACACAAAATATGATCGGCGCCAAACAGCTGGCTCAAATGACAACTGGCAGTATTCTTATAAACGCCTCCAGGGGAACGGTTGTTGATATCGATGCACTGGCCGAAAGCCTCGAAAGTGGCCACGTAGGCGGTGCCGGCATCGATGTGTTCCCGACGGAGCCTCGCTCCAATGCAGACGAATTTGTTTCGCCACTGCGCCGCTTTGACAATACCTTCCTGACTCCGCACATTGGCGGCAGCACAGTGGAAGCACAGGAAAATATCGGCTTGGAAGTGGCCGAAAAACTCGCAAAATACAGTGATAATGGCACTTCTATATCATCTGTTAACTTCCCGGAAGTGGCCTTGCCTGAACACGAAGGCTGCCATCGCTTGCTGCATATCCACCACAATGTGCCCGGTATTATGAGTGCGATTAACAATGTATTTTTCGAGAATAGTTTGAATGTAAGCGCACAGTATCTGCAAACGACAGATTCGATTGGCTATGTTGTTATCGACGTTGAAGCCGAATACAGCGATATGGCCCTGTCGAAATTGGCCGCCATCGAAGGCACGATCCGCAGCCGCGTTTTGTTCTAATCGGCCACGATAGCGCTGTGCACTCAGGCCCTACCTTGCAGGTAGTGGTCGACAATTTCCAGATATCGCGCCCTGAGCTCGGCGGATTCGTTCGCCAGATGATGGCCTGCGCCGGGCAGGTACTCTATCTCGCTGCTGGGGAAAAAAGTTACAATATGCTTCATATTGTAACGCCAGGCTACGGTGCGATCTGCGTCCCCCTGCAAAACCAATACCGGCCCCACGCCTAGATCCTTAAATTCCAGACCGGATAACCAGCGCCGTAAAGCGCCAACCCAACGCACAGAAATATACTTGCTCTGCAGTGGATCTATCATCACAAAGGCAAGAAATTGCTTGTCTGAGGAATTTTCGGTGAAGGTTCGAAAAATGGTGTCTTTGAAGCGGTGTAACAGCAGATAAGCTGCTCGCACTGTGCCCCATGCAGCAGGGCGAATTAGCGGAGCCAGAAAGACCGTATGGGTAAACGGCCAGGGATACTTTTGCGCAAAATCCATTAGCGCAGCACAGCCGGTGCTCTGCGCAATGACCCATCGGGGAAGCTCGGGCAATTCGACACCATTAATAACATTGGCAACGGCCAGACCGTAATGGGCGAAATCATCAATCACAACAAATTCGCCGGACGAAAGGCCGTGGCCTGGAAGGTCAAAAGCGACCACATTGCAGCCCTGTTTCAAACCGTATTCCACTAAATGACCGAATAGACCAACATGGTCCATATAGCCATGAACCAGCAACAAGTTCTTGCTCGCCCCTGGTATTGTCCAGCGATGAACGGCCAGAGAAAATTCTCCTGACTCGATACGGCCGGCGCGGTGCTGCACCCCGGCCAGACGGCTTTCAAAATCGATATTGTAATAACGGCAAAAATCGCGCAGCTGTTCGGTGGGTTGGCCCGCTTGTGAAAATGGCGGTAGCGACTGCCGCAAAGCCGCAAGCGAAGCCTGATCCGGTTGCGCCATTTTGCTGCAGCTACCTAGTTGATACGCTGCTTGAGCGCACCGGAATCATAGGCCAAATGCATCGCATCGAGTGACATGACCTTTATTTTGTCAGCTTGACCTGCTGCGCCAAAGGATTCATAACGAGCCAGACAGATATCTTTCATCGCCTCGATGGTTGCGCTAAGAAATTTGCGCGGATCGAATTCAGCAGGGTTTTGCGCCAGAAAACGCCGCACCGCGCCGGTAGAAGCGAGACGAAGATCGGTATCAATGTTGATCTTTCGCACACCGTGTTGAATACCCTCCTGAATTTGTTCAACTGGCACACCGTAGGTTTCGGGAATTTCACCACCAAATTCGTTGATTACCGCCAGCCATTCCTGAGGCACAGAGGAAGAACCGTGCATCACCAGATGGGTGCCCGGAATCCTCGCATTAATCGCCTTGATTCTATCGATCGCCAGTATGTCTCCAGTGGGCGGGCGGGAAAACTTGTAGGCACCGTGACTGGTGCCACAAGCTATGGCCAGTGCATCAACGTCGGTGGCGGCTACAAACAAGGCAGCTTCCTCGGGGTCTGTCAGCATTTGCTCATGGGTGAGTGTTCCCTCGGCGCCGACGCCATCTTCTTCGCCCGCCTGACCTGTTTCCAGCGAACCCAGGCAGCCAAGTTCACCTTCTACAGAGACTCCACAGGCATGAGCCATCTCCACCGCTCGGCGAGTAACATCAACATTGTAATCAAAATCCATTGGCGTCTTGCCGTCTTCACCCAAAGAGCCATCCATCATGATGGAACTAAAACCCAATTGAATCGAACGTTGGCAGATTGCCGGTGATACTCCGTGATCCTGATGAATCACCACTGGGATATGAGGAAATTCTTCAATGGCAGCGGCCATCATGTGACGCAGAAAAGGTGCTCCTGCATATTTGCGTGCACCGGCACTCGCCTGCATGATAACCGGCGAATTGGTCTCATCGGCGGCTTCCATAATAGCCCTGGTCTGCTCAAGGTTATTGACGTTGAAAGCCGGAACACCGTACCCCTGCTCCGCCGCGTGGTCTAATAATTGACGCATACTGATTAAAGCCATGTGGAAAAATCCTCTACTTCTACAAACGTTAAAATTCGGGGTAACTTCGATTAAGTCTTTGCGGCACGTTCCTGGAGAACTGCCACAGCGGGTAATGTTTTGCCCTCTACATATTCCAAAAAGGCGCCACCGCCAGTGGAGATGTAAGAAACCTTATCCGCAATACCATATTTATCAATCGCCGCCAGAGTATCACCACCGCCGGCCAGTGAAAACGCGGGGCTATCCGCTATTGCACGTGACAGTGATTCCGTCCCGGCGGCAAATTGATCAAACTCAAATACGCCCACCGGGCCATTCCAGAGAATGGTGCCCGCCTGGGAAATGACCTCAGCGATCCGCGCGGATGACTCGGGACCGATATCAAAAATCATGTCAGTTTGTGTCACATCACTCGCCGACTTTAGGGTCGCGGCCGCGGTTTCCGAAAATGCTTCACCGGTCACAACATCCACCGGCAGCGGAATACTCGTTTTTGCCATCAGCGCTTTGGCAGCCGGTATAAGGTCGTGCTCACACAGTGACTTGCCCACGGGGCTTCCACTAGCAGCCAGAAACGTATTGGCTATGCCTCCACCGACGATAAGCTGATCAACTTTTTCAGATAGCGTTTCCAATACGGTCAGCTTACTGGACACCTTCGAACCGCCAACAATAGCTACCATAGGCCTTTTGGGGTTAGCGAGTGCTTGCTCCAGTGCATCAAGTTCACCGGCCAACAGGGGCCCTGCGCAAGCCTTGTGGGCAAATTTGGCCACTCCATGCGTTGAGGCCTGGGCCCTATGGGCCGTTCCGAATGCATCCATCACAAAAACATCGCAAAGCTGAGCGTAGGCCTTGGCTAAAACATCGTCGTTGGCTTTTTCACCCTCGTTGAACCGCACATTTTCGAGTAGTCCAATACTGCCAGTAGGCAGAGTGACCCCGCCGCGCCAGTCGCTGATCAACTCCACTGGCCGTCCAAGACGTTCTGCCAGATAGTCCGCTACCGGACGCAGGGAAAACTGTTCTTCGAATTGGCCTTCGGTGGGGCGACCTAAATGTGACATCAGGAGAACCTGGGCATTGGCTGCAATGGCGGTTTCGATCGTGGGCAGTGCGGCCCGGATTCTCGCATCGCTTGTAACCACACCATTTTTGATCGGCACGTTCAAATCTTCGCGAATAAGTACACGCTGGCCTGCCAGCGCAATTTCAGACATTAAATTCACTGCTAAAGCCATACCAATAACACCTCGCTATTCACAAATTGCTCCAGTGGGCGGCCACATCAATCATTCGGTTTGCATAGCCCCACTCGTTATCGAACCAGGTTAGAACTTTGACCAAACGCTGGCCGCTAACCCGCGTTTGGTTGGCATCGACGATACTGGAGCGCGGGTCGTGATTGAAATCACAGGACGCCAGTGGCTCGTCTGTAAAACCCAGTACTCCTGAGAATTTCTCCGCAGCTGCGCTCTTAAGCACCTCATTCACGGCTTCAACGGAAGTGTCTGCGGCGACCTGTACCGTCAGGTCCATGGCAGAAACATTGAGTGTAGGCACGCGCAGAGCCTGAGCAGTGAAACGACCTGCCAGCTGAGGAAGAATACGCTCTATTCCAATGGCCAATGCAGTATCTACCGGAATGATTGATTGTGAGGCCGCCCGCGTCTTACGTAAATCTGTATTGTGATAGGCATCTGCAACCGGTTGATCATTCATCGCCGAGTGAATAGTGGTAATGGTACCGCTTTCAATACCAAAGGTATCCTGCAGCGCCTTGATGACCGGCACAATACCATTGGTTGTGCACGAAGCGCTGGACACAATCTGGTGCCCGGGCGACAAATCATCGTGATTCACCCCATAAACCACGGTGGCATCCACGTCTGCCTGGGCAGGCTGCGAAAACAGTACTTTACGTGCTCCCCTGGCCAGATGCAGCTCAGCGGTTTCCCGATCCGAAAAAGACCCGGTGCACTCCAGAACCATATCGATACCCAAATCACCCCAGGGTAGACTCCCGATGAGCGGCTCTCGCAGCAGCGTAATGGCTTCTCCATCTATGGAAAACTCTCCCACCCCCGCTTCGATAGATCCGGGAAAGCGACCATGGGTTGAATCGTATTTACTCAGGTGCACAACTGTGCGCGCGTCTGCCAGTTCGTTAATGGCGACAACTTTGAGCGTTTCACGCAAGGGGCTCTCATGAAGAGCCCGCAACACGCAGCGACCAATTCTTCCGTAGCCATTTATTGCTAGTCTGAGCAAGGTTTCAGGCCCCTATAGCAGGATATCCTGCACCGTAGCCACCACGTTATCCACGGTAAAACCAAAGTGCTGCATCAGGTCGCTCGCCGGCGCAGATTCACCAAAAGTGGTCATACCTACCACCCGACCATCGAGACCGACATATTTGTACCAGTAGTCCGCATGGCCTGCTTCAATAGCGACTCTGGCCAATACATTACTGGGTAACACCGACTCGCGGTAAAGCGCATCTTGCATCTCGAAACGTTCAGCACAAGGCATGGATACCACCCGGATCTGCTTGCCCGATGCCGACAGTTCCTGTGCCGCATCCATTGCCAACTGCACTTCCGAGCCAGTGGCGATGAGAATTGCGTCTACCGGCCCGTCACAATCGTTCAATACATAGGCGCCTTTGGCAACATCGCTCAACTGCTGATTATCACGTTGCTGATGCTGGAGGTTCTGGCGGGAGAAAATCAGGGCCGATGGGCCGTCCCGACGTTCGATAGCCGATTTCCAGCAAACCGCAGACTCCACTGCATCACAGGGACGCCAGGTTTCCAAATTGGGTGTAACACGCAGCGACGTTAGTTGCTCTACAGGCTGGTGTGTGGGGCCATCTTCACCCAGGCCAATGGAATCGTGGGTGTAAACAAAGATAGAAGGCTGGCGCATAATGGCAGCCATACGCACAGCATTGCGCGCATATTCCATAAACATCAGGAAAGTAGCGCCGTAGGGCACAAAGCCGCCATGCAGGGCAATGCCGTTCATAATGGCGGACATGCCAAATTCTCGCACGCCATAATAGATGTAGTTGCCGCTCGCATCTTCGGCAGTGATACCTTTGGAGCCGCTCCAAATGGTTAAGTTCGATCCGGCCAGGTCAGCGGAACCTCCCAAAAATTCAGGCAGCAGCGGGCCGAACGTATTCAGGCAATTTTGCGAGGCCTTACGAGAGGCAATAGTGGCGCCATCTTCCTGACATTTGGCGATATAGGCGGCAGCCTGCTCACTGAAATCTGCCGGTAAATCTCCGGCCAATCTTCGGGTGAGCTCGGCAGCCAGTTCAGGATAAGCTGCTGAATAGGCAGTGACTTTGTCCTGCCAGGCATTTTCCGCAGCGGCCCCCTGCTCTGCGGCATTCCAGCCCGCATACACCTCATCGGGGATTACAAACGGCCCGTGCTCCCACCCCAGCGCTGCCCGGGTTGCCACAATTTCATCCACTCCCAGCGGCGCGCCGTGACTAGACGCTGTTCCTTCCTTATTTGGCGAGCCTTTGCCGATAAGTGTCTTGCAGCATATCAAGGTGGGTCTGCCTGTTTCCTGGCGTGCACTTTCGATGGCCGCCTTTATAGCATCTGCATCGTGGCCATCAACTGCCGGGATAACATTCCAGCCGTAAGCGGCAAACCGGCCGGGTGTGTCGTCGGTAAACCAGCCCTCAACCTCACCGTCAATAGAAATACCATTATCATCATAAAAAGCGATCAGCTTGCCAAGACCCAGCGTTCCAGCGAGCGAGCATGCCTCGTGGGATATCCCCTCCATAAGGCAGCCGTCGCCCAAAAAGGTGTAGGTATGGTGATCGATAACCTCGTGCCCGGGCTGGTTGAACTGAGCCGCCAGGATGCGCTCGGCCAACGCCATGCCGATTGCATTGGTAATGCCCTGGCCCAAAGGCCCGGTTGTTGTCTCCACACCAGGGGCATAGCCATACTCCGGGTGCCCGGGCGTCTTACTGTGCAGCTGACGGAAGTTCTTTAACTCTTCCAGTGCCAGGTCGTAGCCGGTCAGGTGCAAAAGCGAGTAAATCAGCATCGAGCCGTGACCGTTGGACAGCACAAAGCGATCTCGATTTGGCCAGTCGGGGTTGGCCGGATTGTGCTGCATATAGTCGTTCCAAAGAACCTCCGCTATATCTGCCATCCCCATGGGCGCACCGGGGTGGCCACTGTTGGCTTGTTGGACGGCATCCATGCTCAGGGCACGGATAGCATTGGCAAGTTCGGCGCGGGACGACATCAGGTTCTCCAGGGAATTTGGGGGCGGTTCAAATGGGCGGGTATTTTCGCGTAACGCGAGGGTTTCGGCAAACAAATAGCGGGGCTTTTTGAGCATTCGGCGTCAATAAGTGCGCAACAGCGGCAAAAGAACTTCCGTGAGGTGAGTTTCACCAATATCACAACTGATTCACACCTATATCGATATATTTTGATATAGGTGTGAATCGCTGCTAGACTGCGCCGCTATGTTGTTACAAACCCTCAACAAAGCGCCCCAGCAGGCCTCGGATCAAGCTTCTGAGCACGAGCTGCTGCATATCCTCGCCGGCTTCTGTAAGGCCAGTGCGGATCAGCTTCGCCTGCAGGTACTGCGCGTACTGCGCAATGAATCGTTTGGCGTGTCGGAATTGTGCAGTATCTTCGACATTCGCCAGCCAGCCATGAGCCACCACCTAAAAGTGCTGGCAAGCGCTGGCCTGGTAGCAACCCGCAGAGAAGGTAATTCCATCTTTTACCGCCGTGGCAGCCCCGCCTCACAAAGTGATTTAAAAGATTTGCACAATCACCTTTTCGAAACCGTGGACCGGATCGCGCTGCCACCCGTGGTGAAGGAAAGGGTCGGCTCCCTATACCAACAACGCAAGGAAAACTCGCGGAGTTTTTTCCGAGGCAACGCCCACAAATTTCGAGAACAGCAGGACCTGATCGCCAGCTACGAGCAATATGCCGACACGGTCGGTCAGGTATTAAAAGAAGCACTACCGGTGCAGCGCCACGTCGCACTTGAGATCGGACCGGGAGATGGTTCGTTTCTCAAGGAGCTTAGCCCGCGCTTTGATCGAGTAATCGCGCTGGATAACGCCGCAGAGATGCTGGCAAAAGCTGAAAAACTTGCCTCCGAAAAGGGCCTGGGCAACATACATTTTATCCATGGTGATACCACCAGCGAAGCACTCGACGGGCTGCAAGCTGACTGCGTAGTAATTAATATGGTATTGCACCACATACCCTCTCCCGCCGATATATTTCAGGATGTCGCCAGTTGCCTGGCGCCCGGCGGGATAGTAGTTGTCACAGACCTGTGCAGTCATGACCAGGTCTGGGCAAGAGAAAATTGCGGCGACCTCTGGTTGGGGTTTGAACCAGAAGATTTAAGCCGCTGGGCCGAACAGGCCAACTTGACCGATATGACGAGTGTCTACCTGGCACAACGCAATGGATTTCAAATACAGGTGCGCCTCTTCGGCCACCCTTATCAATAGTAAGGACGTAACAATGAGTGAATATTCAGTTTTTACCTCGGAATCTGTTTCCGAGGGGCACCCCGACAAAATGGCCGACCAAATTTCAGACGCCATTCTCGACGCCATTCTCACCGACGATAAAGATGCTCGTGTGGCGGTAGAGACCCTGGTAAAAACCGGCATGGTAGTCGTCGCTGGAGAAGTGACCACCTCTACTTACGTCGATTTGGAAGACGTGGTTCGCAATGTGGTGTTGGATATCGGTTACGACAGCTCTGATGTGGGCTTCGACGGCGCATCATGTGCTGTATTGAATGCCATTGGTAAGCAGTCACACGATATTGCTATGGGTGTCGACGAGGGCGACGACAAGGAGCAGGGCGCCGGGGACCAGGGACTGATGTTCGGCTATGCGACTAATGAGACTGACGTCCTTATGCCGGCACCTATTTATTACTCTCATCGCATGGTGGAGCGCCAGGCGCAGTTACGCAAAAGCGGAACACTGCCCTGGTTGCGCCCGGATGCCAAGAGCCAGGTTACCCTGCGCTACGAAAATGGGAAACCGGTCGCGATCGACGCTGTCGTTTTGTCTACTCAGCACGATCCCGATGTTAGCCAAAAGGACATCCGCGAAGCCATCATGGAACTGCTGGTAAAAGAAGTTTTACCCGCCGAATGGCTGCACGCTGATACCTTGTATCACATTAACCCAACGGGCCAGTTCATCATCGGCGGCCCAGTTGGAGACTGTGGCTTGACGGGTCGCAAAATCATTGTCGATACCTACGGCGGTATGGCCAGACACGGGGGCGGCGCGTTTTCGGGTAAGGACCCCTCCAAGGTCGATCGCTCCGCCGCTTACGCCGGCCGCTACGTCGCTAAGAACATTGTTGCTGCCGGCTTGGCTGAGCGCTGCGAAATTCAGGTTTCATATGCTATTGGAGTGGCCGAACCCACATCGATTGCCGTTGAAACATTTGGCACAGGAAAAATTCCCGATACACAAATTGTGCAACTGGTGCGCGAGCATTTCGAACTCAGACCCAAAGGCCTGGTGGCCATGCTGGATTTGAAACGCCCCATTTATCGCAAAACTGCAGCCTACGGGCACTTCGGTCGTGAAGACAGCGACTTCACCTGGGAAAATACCGACAAAGCAGATCTTTTACGTTCGGCTCTATGACTTTGAAATTACGGATCTAAAAAATTTAGAACCAATAGATATTAAACACAGCAACTAACACAGCAATATGCAAACAAACGGACAGGCGTCCCGAGGAACAAAACAATGAATACCGCAGAAAAATTGGCAACTAACGAAGACTACAAAGTAGCAGATATCAGCCTGGCGGCATGGGGCCGCAAAGAACTGGCCATCGCCGAAACGGAAATGCCGGCCCTGATGGCCATGCGCGCGAAATACAGCGCTAGTAAGCCTTTGGCCGGTGCCAAAATTCTCGGCTGTATTCATATGACTATCCAGACAGGCGTCTTAATCGAAACACTGATAGATCTGGGTGCGGAAGTACGCTGGTCGTCGTGTAATATTTTTTCCACCCAGGATCATGCAGCAGCAGCTATCGCTGAAGCCGGTGTACCAGTATTCGCCTGGAAAGGTGAAACAGAGGAAGAATACGAATGGTGCCTGGAACAGACCATAATCAAAGATGGCCAGCCCTGGGAAGCCAATATGGTATTGGACGATGGCGGCGATCTTACGTTGATGCTCCATGAGAAGTACCCACAGATTCTGGACAATGTTCACGGTATTACCGAGGAGACAACAACAGGTGTTCACCGCCTGCAGGAGATGTTGGAAGCAGGCACCTTGAAAGTACCTGCAATTAACGTCAATGATTCTGTCACCAAGTCCAAGAACGACAATAAATACGGTTGCCGTCACAGCTTGAATGACGCTATCAAGCGTGGCACCGACCACTTAATGGCGGGCAAAAAGGCACTAGTCATCGGTTATGGCGATGTCGGCAAGGGATCTGCACAGTCTCTAAATCAAGAAGGAATGATTGTAAAAATAGCCGAAATTGATCCTATTTGCGCAATGCAGGCCTGCATGGACGGCTTTGAAGTCGTTTCGCCATTTAATAATGGCGTTAACGACGGCACCGAGTCGTGCACAGATAAACAACTGCTGGGCACCACCGATCTGCTGGTTACCACTACCGGTAACTACAACGTTTGTAACTCGAATATGTTGAAGGCCCTGAAGAACGGCGCCGTAGTATGCAACATTGGCCACTTCGACAATGAAATTGATACCGCTTTTATGCGCGAAAACTGGGAGTGGGAAGAAGTAAAACCGCAGGTTCACACGGTTTACCGCGACCGAGCCACTAACGACCACCTTATTTTGCTCTCTGAAGGCCGGCTGGTAAATCTTGGCAATGCCACCGGACACCCCTCGCGGATCATGGACGGCTCTTTTGCCAACCAGGTGCTTGCTCAGATTTATCTGTATGAGCGCAAATTCGCCAATCTCGAGCCCGAGATGAAATCCAATGCTCTATCTTTGGAAGTACTGCCGAAGAAACTGGACGAAGAAGTGGCCGCTCACATGGTTGCGGGATTCAGCGGCGTGCTGACTCGCCTAACCGACGAGCAGGCCAACTACATTAGTGTAAAAGTGGACGGCCCGTTCAAGCCAGACAGCTACAAGTACTAAGGTTTAGAGAGTATGGAGAAGCAAAAACCACGCATCAGTTTCGAGTATTTCCCGCCGAAAACAGAAGCGGGCCGCGAGAAGCTGCTCAGTGAAGTCACACCGGCCCTGGCCACATTGGAGCCGGAGTTTTTTTCCGTCACCTATGGTGCCGGCGGGTCCACCAGAGACAATACCCTGGGTATTGTCTCTGCGATCAGGAGCAGCGGTATTAATGCTGCTCCGCACCTGAGCTTTGGGGGCGATGATGAAAACGCCATCGGCACGCTACTGGACACCTATCGCGATAGGGGCGTTTCCCGGCTGGTCGCCCTGCGGGGTGATATGCCTTCTGGTATGGGTGGTCTGGGGCAGTTGGTGTACGCGAATGAACTGGTGGAATTTGTGCGCCAGCATAGTGGCGACCATTTTCAAATTGAGGTCGCTGCCTATCCTGAAATTCACCCCCAGGCCCAGAGTTATGAAAGCGATCTGCATTTCCTGAAAGGAAAATTTGACGCCGGAGCAGACAGCGCAATAACGCAATACTTTTTCAATGTGGAATCGTATTTTTACTTTCTGGATCAATGCGCCACCATCGGCATAGACAAGCCGATATACGCCGGCATTATGCCTATTATCAATTTCGCCAACCTGGCGCGATTCTCCAGTAACTGCGGTGCAGAAATTCCCCGCTGGATTTGCAAACGCATAGAGGGTTATGGCGATGACCAGGAGAGCATTCGCAAATTTGGCGTCGAAGTCGTAACCCAGTTGTGCCAGACTTTACTGGATAATGGCGCACCAGGGCTTCATTTTTACACCATGAACCAGGTCGACCCTACCCGGGAGATTGTAAACAACCTGGGTTTGTAAGAACTTTTCAGCCTACCAATTGGCAGAGCATTATGCGTGTACCGCGAATCTTCACTACACAGCCTCTGCAGATCAACTCAGAGGTGGAACTGGAAGCCGGACCCAGTGCGCATGTTGCAAAGGCTTTGCGTATGCGAATTGGCGACACCATAACGCTGTTCAATGGTCTCGGGGGCGAGTTTTCCGCCCAAATTTTTTCAATAGACAAAAAGGCTGTAAAGCTCAATGTGCTTGATCACAATACACAAGCGCTAGAGTCACCTTTGCAGCTGGAGCTGGGAATCGCTATATCTCGGGGCGACCGCATGGACTGGGTGATTCAAAAAGCCACAGAATTGGGCGCGACAAGTATCTCGCCCCTGACGACACTGCGCACCGAGGTCAAACTCAAAGGCGATCGAGCGGAAAAAAAACAGCGCCATTGGCAACAGGTTATCATCAGTGCTTGCGAGCAGTGCGGACGCAATCAATTGCCCCAACTACAAGCTTTGACGAGCCTTGAGAGC
>JBALVT010000239.1:0-5444 GCA_036961345.1 Halioglobus sp. | reverse complement strand
TGCTGTTCCTGCTCTTCGGTCTCCATCGCCTGAGACAACTCCGCCCGGGCCAATTCTGCCAATTCCGCTGCCGTCATTCTCGGCTCAGGCTTGGGTTTTGCAGGGGCGGGTTTGGGAGGCGCCGGTTTTGGTTTTGCGACTGCTTTGGGTTTCACCACGGGTTTGGGCGCCCGCTTGGGTGCCGGCTTGGCCCTGGGTTTTGGTTTCGCTACCGGTTTGGGCGCTTTTTTGGGTTTTAAATCGCTCGCATCTACCAATTTGGCGTTTATTATCCTGGGAGCAGGTTTTACCTTCACGACTTTACTTTCTTGCGAAGCCCAGTTCACCGTTAGCGCAAATAGCATTAAGGCATGCAAAACCAGAGTTGCCAGTGCCGGGCGCAGAATAATCCGCGGGGCTTTGGGCTTGGCATAAATTGAGGCATTCACTAGGGGTTCTCAGTGACCAGGCCAACACTGGGCGCACCGGCCTCCTGTAGTGCTGCCATCAGGGTAACAACTTCACCGTAAGCAACAGCTCTATCACCCCATACCAACACGGGTTTTTCCGGGCTGCGGCGCAACACGACGGCAACGCGCTGCTTAATCGTGGCCAGAGACAGTGCCTGGTCCTCCCCAGAACCCAAATTGAGAAATAACTGGCCGTCGCTCTTTAAGGATACGATCAATGGCTCACTGTCCTGATTCTCAACCGGGGCGGTACTGGCTTCGGGCAGGTCAACCTTTACACCTTGCATCAGCATCGGTGCGGTCACCATAAATATAATCAACAGCACCAACATAACGTCAATATAGGGAACGACGTTTATTTCCGCCATCGGACGATGTTTTTTATTTCTGGCCACAGCGCTTACTTAACCTGCGCTCTTATCGCGGGACCGCAATGCATAGGCCTGCCGGGAAAGAATACTGGAAAACTCGTCCACAAAGGTATCGTAGCGATTGCCAAAAACATCCACCTTGGCGGCAAACCGGTTATAGGCCAGCACGGCGGGAATCGCCGCAAACAGACCCATCGCAGTCGCTATCAGTGCCTCGGAGATACCCGGGGCAACGGTTGAAAGAGTGGCCTGCGTAGAATTCGCCAACCCCCGAAAAGAGTGCATTATGCCCCAAACGGTACCGAACAAGCCGATATAAGGGCTCGTTGAACCTACCGAGGCCAAAAATGGCAGATGCCGTTCCAGGCGCTCTTCTTCGCGCAACAAAGCAACCCGCATCGCCCGCCTCGAACCTTCTATGACAGCTTCGGAATCCATACCCGACTGCTGCGCCAGACGAGAAAACTCCTTGAAACCGGCGCGAAATATGCTCTCCATACCGCCTATCGCCTTACCCTCGGCTGCCCGGTCATTGCCCTCGCGATACAACTGGGAGAGGTCTACTCCCGACCAGAACTTTTCTTCAAACTGGTAACTTTCATCGGTGGAATTACGGTAGTAGATAAAGCGCTGGATAATCATATACCAGGAGGCCATGGAGGCTCCCAGAAGCACCGCCATCACCAGTTGCACGGTAATACTTGCGTGCAGCACCAGATCTAAAAGACTTAGTTGTTCTTCCAATTCAGCTCCCCCCTACAGGAACGACCACTCGAGGTATGGTTTTACTGGCTGGCGCGCAATCGCGCCACCATTTCTTTTGGTATTCGTCGTGGTTTAAGCCGCGTCGTTTCGACACAGGCAATTTTAACTTCGCCCTGGGCCAATACATCCTGTCCACGGCGTACACTCTGCTCCATTGTCATAGTGGCACCACTTATGTGGCTGATTCGCGCGGTGGCCAGCAGCTCGTCATCCAGCACCGCTGGCTGGAGATATTGCACCGACACATCACGGACGACGAACATCAGATCACTATTGAAAATAAAGTTTTTATCGAAGCCCTGGGCCCGCATGTATTCGGTGCGGCTGCGCTCCATAAATTTGAGGTAATTGACGTAATAAACGATACCTCCGGCATCGGTGTCTTCTATATAGACGCGTATCGGGAGAGAAAATTCCCCATCGGTCACAATTCTATACCTTCATCGCCATCAACCGCGGGCGCGGGTTCCACGGCATAAGGCTCTACCTGCGTCGCTGGCCCCGGCAGGCCAAAATGTAAATAGGCATTCCGGGTGACCATACGCCCGCGGGGTGTGCGCAACATGAAACCTTGCTGTATCAGATAAGGTTCCACCACATCTTCGATAGTGCCCCGTTCTTCGGAAATGGCGGCAGCCAGGCTATCCACACCCACCGGGCCACCATCAAATTTTTCGATCATCGCTAACAATAACCGCCGATCAAGGTGGTCAAAGCCCTGCTGATCGACACTTAGCATGTCCAACGCCCTGTCCGCGACGGCGGCAGAAATGTAGCCGTCGGCTTTAACCTCGGCATAATCTCGCACCCGTCGTAATAGTCGATTGGCGATACGCGGTGTTCCGCGCGCACGCTTGGCAATCTCCATAGCACCCTCGGCGTCGATACCAATTTCGAGAATCTGCGCGGACCTGGAGACAATATGCGCGAGATCAGCTGAATTATAAAACTCCAGACGCTGCACAATGCCAAAGCGATCGCGTAGTGGCGACGTCAATAATCCGGCACGGGTTGTGGCTCCTACCAGCGTAAATGGCGGTAAGTCCAGCTTGATGGATCGCGCAGCCGGACCCTCACCGATCATGATATCCAGCTGATAATCTTCCATCGCCGGGTAAAGAATTTCTTCTACATAGGGGCTAAGACGGTGAATTTCATCAATAAACAAAACGTCGCCGGGTTCGAGATTGGTCATCAGCGCTGCTATATCACCCGCCTTTTCCAAAATAGGCCCTGAGGTGGTCTTCAGGGACACCCCCATCTCGTGGGCAATAATACTGGCTAACGTGGTTTTACCCAGGCCCGGGGGGCCAAAAATCAAGGTATGATCAAGTGGTTCATCGCGACCGCGGGCGGCCTGCAGAAAAATCGACATCTGCTCGCGCACAGCGTGCTGCCCCACATATTCATCCAGCGTTTTCGGCCGGATGGCACGGTCCATAACATCTTCACGCTTGCTGGTGGCTTCCGGCGCTATCAGGCGGTCTGTTTCAATCATTGCAATGCCTCAACTGGCCGTTACTCAGCCGCGAATGGTGGCTTTTAACGCCCGACGGATCAGCTCTTCACTGTCGTCAATACTTTCATCATGCACGGCCGCCACCATTCGGCTGGCCTCCTGCGGTTTGTAACCCAGCGCTATCAGCGCACCCTCGGCGTCTTCTACTATATTAGCCGGTGGAGGACTTAATACACCCTCCAGGCCCGGCGTTTCAGCGCTGTCCGCTCGAGCCAGCCAGTCTTTTAGCTTGTCGCGCATTTCAATTAACAGACGCTCGGCGGTTTTCTTGCCCACACCTGGCAGCGCAACCAGCGCAGCAATATCGTCGCGCTGAACACAGCGCACAAAACTGGCTGAATCCATGCCAGACAAGATCGTCAAACCCAGCTTGGGCCCCACTCCATTCACCTTGATCAACTGCCGGAACAGTGTACGGTCCTGCTCGTCAATAAATCCATAGAGTAGCTGTGCATCTTCACGCACAACAAAATGAGTGAGTAGAGAAACCTCGTCGCCCAGGGCCGGCAGTCGAAACAACGTTGTCATAGGCACTTGAATTTCGTAGCCCACTCCACCCACTTCGACCAGCACTTCCGGAGGCTGCTTATGCACGAGGGTGCCACGAATTCTTCCGATCATTGAGCGCGCATCCTATTCCCGTTGCTTTGGCGTAGTGTTAACGTAGTCGTCGGCGGCGGATGGATTTTGCACCTGCCATATTGATCATACTTTGTTGTGTGTGGGCATGACATAGCGCCGCGGCCAGAGCATCGGCGGCATCCTCGGGCGGCTCTGCTGCAAGGCCTAGCAAAACCTTCACCATATGCTGCACCTGAGATTTATTTGCTGCGCCGGTGCCAACCACTGACTGTTTTATCTGGCGCGCCGAATACTCCGAAACAGCCATGTCCTTGGCCACACAGGCCACTATAGCCGCCCCACGGGCCTGTCCCAATTTAAGTGCCGACCCGGCATTCTTTGCCATAAACACTTGCTCGATAGACAGCTCTTGCGGGCAGTGTAATTCCACCAGTTCTGAAACGCCCTCAAAAATCACCTTGAGCCGTTCCGGGAGATCGGCTGAGGGCAGCCGAATAACGCCGCTGGTAACGTATTCCGCACGGCCGGAGACATAATTGATGATGCCAAAGCCTGTTTTGCGTGAGCCGGGGTCGATCCCCAGAATAAGCGCCATAAAAAAACCAGTCGGGTGCTTGAGTTTGTTATTATGAACGAGTCAGCCTGCGCTGAGCAAACACTTCGCCCACCGCGTGGCGCTCACCGCGTGCCGCCCACCGTGTGCCGCCCTTTAGATGGTAGCCATCACATAGCGGCGAGCACATCCTCGGGAATATCGACATTGGTATAGACATTCTGTACGTCGTCCAGATCTTCAAGGGCGTCGACCATTCCCATGATTTTTTCAGCACCATCAGCGTCAACCGGCACGCTAATTGAGGCTATCATTGTTATGTCGGCGTCCGATGGCGCCAGGCCCGCCTCTTCCAGGGATATTTTCACCGCAGCGAGCTCTTCCCAGGCGGTTGTGACATCGATAGAGCCATCATCATAACTTTCGACATCTTCGGCGCCCGCTTCCAGCGCTGCGTCCATCACCTGATCTTCATCGGCGCCAGGAGCGAAACTGATCTGGCCCTTGCGCTTAAACAGGTAGGCGACCGAGCCATCTGTACCCAGGTTACCGCCGCGTTTGGTAAAAGCGTGGCGAACTTCAGCTACTGTGCGATTGCGATTGTCAGTCATCACCTCAACCAACACCGCCACACCACCTGGAGCGTAGCCCTCGTACGTCAGCTCCTCCATGTCATCCGCTTCATTGGTGCCAGCACCCCTGGCAATCGCGCGGTCAATCGTATCGCGTGTCATATTAGAACCGAGTGCTTTATCAACACCTGCTCGCAGCCGGGGGTTATCTTCCGGCAGAGGACCACCCTGCTTGGCGGCAACGACCAGCTCGCGGATCAGCTTGGTAAAAACTTTCCCTCTCTTGGCATCCTGCGCCGCCTTGCGATGCTTGATATTGGCCCATTTACTATGACCTGCCATACCTGTCTCCCTTCCTGTTCTTCTCTACCTTCTATATATAGTAGGTGCTGTATATAGGGTGAGTAATTTATTCTGAATCGGACGCCGGCGCCTGTCGCAGTCGAATATTCAATTCGCGCAACTGCTTGGCATCCACGTCACCAGGCGCATTGGTCATGACACAAGCGGCGCTCTGGGTCTTGGGAAATGCAATCACATCGCGAATCGAATGGGTGCCTGTCATTAACATCACCAGACGATCCAGCCCAAATGCGAGGCCTCCGTGGGGAGGCGCGCCGTATTGCAGGGCAT
>JBALVT010000238.1:0-5527 GCA_036961345.1 Halioglobus sp. | reverse complement strand
GGGGAATACTCATAGAAAATACAAAAAGGCGACAGTAAAAGCCATCGATCCGATGCTTCTCTTTAGAGATACTGCACTACTTGAAGGAATCGTCACCGATGAATTGACACTTTACGCAAATAGTCAAAAGGCTGGAATTAGCCCGCCCGAGAAATTTATTAGAACATTGAACAATATTTCCACTGCTCTACTCATTTATATTTTTTTCGGTGCCAGGTTTGGAACAGAACGCTTTGAAGTGCTGAGGCGAATGTATGAAGAATTGGGGCCCAATGGGGCTGCTTGGGTTATTGGAGATCAACAGAGAAAGTCTTTTTATGAGATACGTGATTACCTCAATGCCCAGCTAGGCAAGCAAGTTATAGATGAAGACCCATCTTGGCGACAAAGCATTATGGGGCAAATGCATAACAATGGCGCACTCGACGAAACGAGTCTGGGCAACTTGATCTACATGGTAGAAATTGGCAGAAACGATCTACGATGTCTTTTTCGCTGGATGAGTAAATATGGTGCAGAGAATCCGGAGATAATTAGTCGCATAGGTACTGAAACTTCCCGGGCAGCGCTTAGCGCAGGTTCGCTATCTAAGACTTTTGTGCTCGAGACTCTCCGCTTGAACCAGAGTGAAAGACTAATGCGAATGGTAAGTCGCGACATCGTGTTCGATGGCTATCATATTCCAAAGAATTTTATGGTTCGCCTTTGCATGTGGGAATCGCACAAATCCCCGGATTCATTTGACGAGCCTTTTGGTTTCAAGCCTGAGAGGTTTGCCAAGGGGGTTGGAAAAGACCAGTTTTCTCCTTTTGGCATGGATCATCATAGCTGTCCTTTCACCGACATTTCGATAAATTTGGGCACTCTGTTTATCCGTTTGCTCGCGAGGGATTACGAGGTGGATTCTGTTGCAGACGGCTCACCAGTTCGAGACCAGTATCACTGGCAACCTGCGAAAACATTTTCGGTGAGGCTGAATAAACGATTTACAAACCAGAGAAATACGCAAAACACTGTCACAGTGTGATATCGCCAACTTAAATGCCGTTTCAACTGAGCGTAATGCACTTCGCAGTCCCGGCTGCCATTCATGACGAAGCTCGATATGCGAACAATCGGGCGGAGCAATCTTATGAGGCGCGCGGTTACAGACCGCCAGGGCTCGTGAGCAGGGGAGTTGCTTGATTGCCTTCCACGCGATGGCGTATTCGGTAGGGATGAGTCAAGATGTGAGTATGATGTGCATATTCTCCTGTGTGAGCCCTCCATGCTAAAAGCCCTCTTCCTGGATATGGATGAAACACTGTGCGATACCACTGCTGCCAATGAGCGGGCAAAGCAGCTAATGGAGCAGGCTTTGACGGTGTTATACGGGGCAGAGTTCGACGAGAAGGGCGTTACGAATGCCTATGTCGCCGGTATCTATCGCGAGTGGAACGCCCACCAGCGCGCACGCTATTTGCCGATTATCGAGCAACAAAGCGAAGGTGCGTTTCGCCTCCAGTTGATTCGCGACTTATTGGCGGAGCAGGGTGTGGATGTGAGCGCAGCCGACTCCCAGGCCCTGCAGGACAATTTTGATAAGGATCGCCTGGCAGCCTTTGATTTTTACCCCGGTATCGTGGAATTTTTGGCCGAGGCACGCAAGCACTTTATCCTGGTGGTGATTACCAATGGGCCGGAGTACTCGCAGATTCCCAAGGTCGAGGCGGTAAATTTGGCCGAGCATGTTCATCACATAATCATAGGCGGCCAGGAGCCGGAACAAAAACCGGCGCGCTCTATTTTTGATAAAGCGCTCAAGCTCGCCAACTGCGAAGCCCACGAGGCCATCCATATCGGCGACAGCTTAGCGGCAGATATCGCCGGTGCCCATAATAGCGGCATTACAACCGTCTGGATTCAGCACCAACAACCCCTGGATGCTGAATTGGGAATCGATCCCCACCATACGGTATTGCATCCGAGCGAGATACCAGCGCTGATTCGCGAGTTACATCAGAACTAAACAATCGTGTAGAGCAATCCCGGTAACCTCCAATAATATCAGGGGCAGCTCCGGGTGGAAATCAGGCTACCGGATCGGTTCTCTTGCCAAGAAAACGATGCACCGAAAAGAGCACGACCGCCGCAGTGGGTAGCAGCAGCCACCAGGGAAGTCCGTAGCCTGCGGGCAGGGTACAAACCAGCAGTGCCACCGTGCCGCCCAGTAATGCATAGGGCAACTGGGTGGCGACATGGTCCATGTGGTCACAGCCTGTTGCCAGGGAAGATAATACGGTTGTGTCGGAAATGGGTGAGCAGTGATCAGCCCAAACGGAGCCGGTCAGCACGCAGGCGATACAGGAGTAGAGAATGTGCATGTGTTCAGAGTCCGCAATTCCGTTACTTTGCATCACCGCCCAGCACAGTGGGATTACCAGTGGCATCAGGATGGCCATGACACCCCAACTCGAGCCGGAGGCAAACGCGGCGGCGGCAGCGAGAAGAAAGACTACCGTAGGCAGGCTGTAGGGAGAAAGCGAGTCACCGAGAATGGAAATCAGGTACGGGGCGGTCTGCAGGATATTGGTGACATCGGCAATGGCCCACGCCATGACCAGTAAAAGCAGCCCTGTTAGCATAAAGCGCGCGCCTACCACCCAGGCATCCACAAGTTCATTAAGGGTCAGGATTCGCTGCCCCAGCGACAGGATGAAGGCCGCAATACAGGCCAGCAGGGAAGCCCAGATCAATACCAGAAAGGCGTCGGCGCTACCTACGATTTCCTGTAGCGAATCGCCTTCGCCACTGAGATACATGCCGCCAATCACGCCGCCGATCAGGCAGCCGATGGGGATCAGGGCATTTATCGCACGGCAGGGAATACCTTCCTTTTCATAAAAGTCGTCCATTTGTTTGTCGGCATTTTTCTCAGGCGCGGTACGCGTGACAGCGCCAGTCGTTCGCGCGCGGACCTCGGCGCGATACATCGGCCCAAAATCTTTACCCGTAAGGACTATGAGGTAAACGAAGAAGATCGCCAGAAAAGGGTAGAAGCTGTAGGGGATAGATTGCAAAAAGAGCCCAAAGGCCGATTGGCCAATGCCATCCAGCCCGATCATGGCGTCCTCTATCAGGCCGACCTGAAAACCGATCCAGGTGGTGATTACCGCGACCGTCGCCACCGGGGCCGCAGTGGAATCCACCAGATAGGCGAGTTTTTCCCGGGAGATCTTCAGATGGTCGCTGACCGGCCGGGTGGCGTTGCCCACAATCATCGTGTTGGCATAGTCATCGAAGAAGATCGAAAGCCCCAGGGTGGCGATGACGGTTTGTCCGCGGCGAGGGGTCTTCGCTATTGGGATGACTTTGTTGACGATGCCGACCATGCCCCCATTGCGCGAAATAATGCCTACCATGCCGCCGATCATTAGAGAAAACAGGATGATGGAGCCGTGATCCGGGTCGATCATGGCATCCAGAATATAAATAGACATAGTGTCGAAAAGGCCAATGACAGCCCCCTGTGCGGTCATGCCATTGATGGCCCAGGCACCTACGATCAGACCAAAAAATAGCGAGGGGATGACGGAGCGCAGTGCAAAAGACAGCAGTACGGCAACAAGAGGGGGCAAAAGTGACACCCAACCGGGAATAACAGGTATTGCCAGTTGTTCCAGGCTTTTGCCATCCACCGTAACCTGCAAAGTGACCGTACCGGTGTGCTCAAGTTCTATATCAGCGCGGGTAGTATTGTTTTGGTACCGGCTGTCCATGCGTTGGCCGTTTACCTGGATTATGGCGTTGTCGTGATCGAGACCCGTCACGATGATCGTGGAGCCAACTCCGGTCAACAGGACTTTCGGAGCATCTACCCGTACATGGTCGGCCAGGGAATGTGTAGCGCAAAAAAGCAGTGCGATGGAGGCAATCAAACAGCGTAGTGTGTGATTCATATGGCGTGACTGCCTCTATTTTTATGTTGATTGATAGGGCGATGTTACCGCACCCGAGAACAAGTGTAGCCGAATAGGTATTGGCCGACGGAAAACCCGGTACTAATGTAATGAACCATCCTATCGCCATGCACAAGAAGTCGAAAACGTAGGCCAGCAACTCTACTCAAATTGTTTCATGAATACCTCAATGCTTTGTTTCAGGGCCTGTAACTCCAACTTCAGCTCGCTGACCTGGATCTCGAGTGCCTCCACCCGTGGATTGTCTCCGCTAGCGGCTCGCTCAAACCCGGTACTCGAACTAGCGGTTTCATCTGGCTTTCCACAAAACAGATGGGCATAGCGCGGCTCTTTACGCCCCTCCTGCCGTGCAAGCATTGTGGCATAAGGGCCGTCGGGGTTGTCGTCCAGAGCTTTCAATACAGCTTCTATCGCATCCAGGTTCTCGAATTCGTGAATACGCGAGCAGCGGCTGCGGATTTCACCTACGGTCTGTGGACCTCGCAGGAACAATACGCTGAGCACTGCCAGTTCCGGCACAGAGAAATTGAATTTATCGGATACCCGATGGCGTAACTTATGCTGGTACTTGGCCATCCGGTTGTGACCGGATTTCCAGGTGGACACCAGTGTCTTGTCGATGAGGTTGTCGATCGCGGTCATCAAGTCGTCGGAGGTGAGTTCCATCACCGGTTCCCGACTGGACTTCTGATTACAGGCAGAGAGTAAACTGTTCAGCGTCAACGGGTACACATCAGGCGTGGTCGCTTCCTTCTCGATAAGGCAACCGAGGATTCTGACCTCAATGGGGGTAATGTTAAAGTTCAATGTAATCTCCCAATCATCTGCTGTTGCTATATGTTAGCGAAACCAGAGGGATTAACCAGAGGCGCGCTGCCGAGGTTTGCGTTGACTGCCTCGGGAGACCCCAGCCTTCTTTGGTGTTTTACCCGATCGTCGCTTTTTATAGGGGGTCTTCTTCAAGTCGATATTTTTCAGGCTCTCGGGCAGCACGGCTTGGCTCTGGGTTATCAGTTCCTGTAGCGAGGCCAGCAACGGCTGCATAAATCCGCCATAGCTACCTTTCCGCTGACTGATCGCGTCGAGCTCGGTTTCCCAACGAGCCGTCATGTCGGGCGTGGCGGCTATCTCGGGTAAGCTGTGAATTAGGCCCCTGCCGGCCGGCGTGGAACGGATTTGCTTGCCGCTGCGCTGGAGAAACTCACGGGTAAACAACAGTTCAATTATGCCTGCCCGTGTAGCCTCGGTGCCCAGGCCATCAGTTTCTTTCAGGACTTTGCGAAGGTCCGGGTCCTGAACATAGCGGGCAATGCCCGTCATCGCTGCCAATAAACTCGCATCATCGAAGGATTTTGGGGGTGTGGTCTGCTTCTCCAGCACTTGCCCTTTCTCACACAGGCAGGCATCTCTTTTCTTCAGGCTTGGCAATGACGTATTTAGAGCGGGCTCGTTTTTATGCCCTTCTTTGCGGGTCGGGAACAATGCCTTCCAGCCCAGCTTGAGTGGCTCTCTGGCCCTGGCAATAAAGCTGCCTTTGGCAATCTCCAGGTCGATCTGGCTATCGCTGT
>JBALVT010000237.1:0-5604 GCA_036961345.1 Halioglobus sp. | reverse complement strand
ATACTGACCTGGGCAAAAGCGGATTGTCGATAGCGACGCTTCACTGGAACAAACCTTCCGGCCAAAAGGGCAGCGCCAGCGCTTCAGGCAGGCTGTCAGAAAACATGCAGTTGAGGGTTGAGGATCTCAGCATTGAAGCTGGCACCCTGTCTGCCCGCGGCGAAGCGGCATACGATCCGACGGACGCTGTATTGACTATCAATCTGGGTTCCGCCGCCCTGGGCCAGACTTTGCTGAATAACCTGGCCGTCTCACGTGATCCCAAAAATGGTACGCGAATCAGCGTGGCAGGTGGCCGCCTGGACCTGGAGCCGCTGCTCGGCCCCGACAGTCGCCCGGCGGATAATGAGGAGGATAAGCGTGGCACCACCACTTCGAGTGTTGTTGATAAAAAGGGGGCCGGATCTGCTCCCGGCGCCTTTTATATCGACGTTAGCAAACTGGAACAGGTTTTTTTCAGTCAGGATCGGTTCCTCGAGGATGTCAGCTTCTCCGGGATGTACAATGACGGCGCCTGGCAATCCATTCGCCTGAGCGGACGAAACCCCTATTCGACAGAACAAAATTCATCGGCTGGTTCGAGGGGTAGTGCGACGCGATTGGCGACGGGTGAATTCAACTTTAACTTCGGGCTGCCGGCCCATGGCGATTATCCGCTTTCCATCGAGGTGCAAGATCTGGGCTCCCTGCTGGTCACGGCACTGGACAGCCATATGCTGACCGGTGGTTACCTGACCATACAGGGTGAAAGTTCCGAGGCACTGCTAACGGCGCCGATCAATGCGTCGGTGAAACTAGACAGGTTTACGGTGATGAAGGCTAACTTGCTCACTCAACTGCTTAATGTTGCGTCTTTGGATCATCCTATAGAGACACTGAGAACAAAGGGGCTGGCGTTCGATTCCATTGCTGGCGAGCTGACGTTATCCGGCCAGAGATTGTCAACCGACCTGATGCGGGCGCACGGAGGCACCTTGGGTTTGACCATCACGGGAAATATGGACTTTGAGCAGGAAACAATCGATTTACACGGAGGCGTGATTCCGCTGTACCGAGTCAGCAATGTCCTTGCAAAGATTCCTTTGCTAAAAAATGTCCTGGTGGGAGATGACGGGCAGGGAGTCATTGCGCTGGACTACACCCTCACTGGAAGTAGCGGCGATCCGGCAATAACGGTCATTCCCGGATTGCTGCTGACACCGAAAGCCCTGCGCCACATTTATGACTCCTCTGCATCGGAGCAGCAAGCTGACTGAATAAGGTACAAAAACCTGTGATTAGATCGCTATATTGGGACTATGATCCCGAACCAACAACAAAACTCCTGAGCCGCAGTTCTTTCGATTTAAAATCGTCCAGCATAGCTTTACCGTGTCTGTATAGAGAACTTGAAGGTGAGCGAATATCTGCTCAGTGGTGCTACGGTTTTTGACCAGGAGCCGCGTTCTGCTTCAGCTTCTGTTCCATACCGTCGATAAGGGCCAGCATGCTGGCCTCACTGACCCTGATAAAGCCATCCCGGGGTCGATCAAAATCGACGATGACATACATTACGCTCGACAACACCAGTGCGAACACGCTTAAGCGGCCGCGTACAATGACGCCGGATAAACCGGCATTGAAACCGGTGATCGTCAGCGCCGCACTGGCGATAAATACCAGCATGACCAGGACCACAGTGGGCAGCCTGTCTAAAACAGCTGAGAGCCTGATCGTGTGCATATCGAGCACGTCGTTAACCGATGCCATCAATGCGACTTCGACCGGCCCCCGCCCGCCTTTATTGACTATCTTTTCGGTAATCGGCCACAGTGGTGCCTGGGCCTTGAGTTGGCGATCGACGATTTGATCCAGGCCCTCTTCTGTGTAGAGCTCGGTAGGGGCAGCGCGAAGGATTACCCGGGTTCTGGCATAATCCAGCAAGGCTTCCCGCAATTCCATTCCCTCTGGCCCTGCGACCAGACCGGCACGGAGAAAGGCTGTGCCAATGGCATTGGCTTCGACGATCACCGCTTGTTTGCGAGCGTCGAGGCGGCTGGCCGAGGCCGAATAGGTAAAGGCAAGAATCAAACCAAGCAGAGCCAGCGTGGAAGTGAGCACTACGCTGCCGCCTCCAACATCGCTATCCAGCCAATTTTTGCGCCGCCAGAGACCGACACGAAAACCCAGCTCCACCGACAGCGCCAGGGCCAAAAGGAAAACAAACCAGTTAACCCAGATGGCTTGGGTGTAGAGAATACTGTCGCTCACAAGTTCCCTCGCTTTAGGGAGGTCGGAATGCGAAGCGCTATGCACCCGACTTGGATGAATCGCTTTGAGCCGGGCTTGACCAAAACACCGCCACGCGATGAAGACTGTCGTCTAGGCATTGCTATCGTAGTGCATATTGTGCTCAATAGCCAAGTGCTTATCTAGTCGACCCTGAAAAAGTCTAACTGGCATCACTACATAACCGTAATGGGTCGGCTTGTTCTTGTCTCCTCGCTTTTGGTTCAGTCCACGATGGAATAGTGCGATGTCCTCAGTCAGGTTTTCCAGAATGTCGAGTGGCAGTTTGCGCTCTAATTTCAGGACTAAACGACCGGCAATTGTTTTAATCGTTTAACTGCTTTGCGGGCCTTGACGCGATTCCTGGGGTGCCCCGCAAAACAACATTCCAGTTTTCTTTGTTTGATTTCCTTCGCGTAACTGCGACGAAGTTTTATATCTTCCTTCCGGGCCAGTTTCAGACAACGAACAATAATCTTTCATCGAAGAGCCACCTCTATTCAGCTCGGCGAGCAGCTTGATCCACATCAAGGTTGCATTACATAACACTGCATTGCATTTGCAAAACTATCAAATGCAGCTAATTTAAATAACAGGTGGGCAGTCAATCATTGCCTTTTTGCAACGTGCAACTGCGCGAGAATACCAAAGGAGAAATTGCATGAATGGAAAATTAACACGTTCTGGGACCTCTCTCACAACGTACATCGCCATGTGCCTGCTGTTGTTGTTCTCGGTGTCGGCGGTGGCAAAGGATAAACTCCCTGAAACCTCGCACGACGGGCTGAAACTGCAGAACGACACCAAACTCGCGGCCGTCTACCTCAAACCGGGCGAATCGCTCGAGGGCTATGACAAGGTCACCATCCTCGATGTGTATGTTGCCTTCAAGAAGAACTGGCAGCGCAACTACAACCAGGACACCATGGGCCTTGACGGGCGAGTGAACGACAAGGACATTGTGGTCATCAAGAAGCGGCTGGCAGGGGAATTCAAGACGATCTTCTCCAGGGAACTGCAGAAAAAGGGCGGCTATGAAGTGGTGGCCGATGCGGGCCAGGGCGTCCTTCTCTTGCGACCGGCTATCGTTAATCTGGTGGTCAACGCGCCCGATGTCAATCGGGCCGGGATGGGAAGAAACTTTGTTGCCTCTGCGGGTGAAATGACACTCTACCTTGAACTGTTTGACTCGGTGAGCGGCGACATCATCGCGCGGGTAATGGACGCCCAGGCGGCAGGTAATCACGGTATTGCTCACATGGGAGGACAGGTGGGGAACAAGGCGGAATTTGACCGCGTCCTCGCCGGCTGGGCCGACACTCTCAGGAAGCATCTGGATAGTTTAAATACTGGGAAATAGCGGGCGGGAAATCCCCGGGGACGGGGAATGGAGTTGTCTTCCAGCAAAGACACCCTGGACCAGTACACGGTCCAACTGATGGAAGGCGGCGTAGTGGTGATTGTCACCGAGCAGGAGAGCATAGTGGTCGGGGACTGTGTCGTGGTCGAGCAGGGTAAATATGCCAATATCCGGCGCGTCAGCGTTATCAACTGCGTTGTTAAGCAACAGCCCGAACATCACGTGACCGCGGCGAGCAACTGCCAGAAAGCCAAAGATGAGCTGAATAGTGCCAAGACTGACAAGGCCATCAATCAGGCCGTAATTAAAGTCAGAACACTCTGTGAGGACTAGGGGCGAGTAAAATCTGGAGGCCGGCTAAGCGGAATTTTTTTGTCGTTACTGGCGTGATACGCTAAGACCAATAAACCAATGGACAGGGGAACGAGTATGGAAAAATTATATGGACAATTGGCGGCGGCCAGCGTGTTACTGGCCTCTGCGAACGTGGCGACTGCCAGCGACGAATGGGAGTTTGCCCTGTCCCCGCTGTTCCTGTGGGGAATGAGCATTAATGGCGACGCGACTATCGGAGACGCTACAGCCCCGCTGGATCTGGAGTTCAAGGACGACATCCTGGAAAACATGGAGGCGGTGCTGACTGTGCACTTCGAGGCGCGCAAGGGCATCTGGACCTTTTTTACCGAGCTTCAATATGTGGACTTGGAGCCCTCCGTAGAAGTTGCAGTGGGTCCCATTGATGTTGAAGCCGATATTGGGTTTGAGAATACGATGTTCGAACTGGGTGCGGCCTACGCCCTTCATGAATCGGACAGTACGCGCTGGGAGGTGATCGGGGGCGGCCGCTATACCGACCAGAAGATTGAAATTGATGCCACATTATCAACGCCACTGCCACCACCGCTAGATGAAGTCGACATCGACATGGACGGTGGTGATGATTGGTGGCATGCCTTCCTGGGCGCACGGGTTTCTCATTCGTTTAATGACAAGTGGAGCTTTATCGGCCGCACGGACCTGGGTTACGGCGGCTCCGATAACAAGGCCATAAACGCCAGCTTCATGTTCGACTATCGCTTCAGGGACTGGGGGTCGGCGTTTGCCGGTTATCGATATCTGCAATACGATTACGACAATGACAGCAGCAGCGACGGCTACGCTTTTGACGCGTATCAACAAGGCCCTCTGCTGGGATTGACGATTTACTGGTAGTTGCTGACCATACCGCGTGCCGCGAGGTGGGCAACCTGATCACCGCGGGACTGCGGTCGCCATGGGGAATCATAGCAGTCAGAATAATTTTTCGGCCCTGAGTCGCGGGCCGCCCTTTTTATTTGCGTTCAGGGCGACTTTGCTATACTTGCACAGTGACTTCAAACATTGATTAAAAATGGTTCTGCAGGTATGAATATGAAAAGTCCAATCAGGGTTTATCGGCTGGCACTGGTCTTGATGCTGGGCCTTGGGCTCTCCGCCTGCGCCGGCAAGGACAAGGAGAGCGAAACACCGGAACAGCTGATGGATCTATTTCGTCAGGAGATTCTCAGCACCGTAGGCGACGCCGACCGCGCCGAACAGGCGTTGGCATTGGCCGAACAGCTGGAGCAGGGTTTTGTCGCCACACAGAGTCAGCTGCAGGTGGATATGGAAACCGTACGATCCATGAATGCGGATTTCAATGCGACGGAAACGCAGTTCCAGGCCTTTTTCGAGGGTTTGAATGCGCAGGCAGGGACCAGGCAAAACCAGGCCGTGGCAATCCATTCGAAAATGCAGGCCCTGCTTACCGCCGACGAATGGAAGCAGCTAAAGCATGCCCGCAATGATGCACTACAAACCGTTCTCAAACTACTTTAGAAGATTGGGAGAGTAATATGTTGATTGCAGCCCTGGTGGCTTTTCTGTTCTTTGGCGGCTCCGGCGCCACCCTGATGACAGACAATATCGAGCGACTCCACGACAATATCAAGTCTGAA
>JBALVT010000236.1:0-5670 GCA_036961345.1 Halioglobus sp. | reverse complement strand
AATAGCCGCTTGAAGAAGCGTTTAGCTGGCGCGTGATAACAGCAGCCCCATCGCGCTTCGCCTGAAGATACACATCAACCACTTCACCATCTTGATCAACGGCCCGCCAGAGATAATGCTGTTTACCGTTGATCTGAATGGTCCGGCACACCGGCGAAGACTTCATCGATGAAGAAGGTGTCACCGTAACCTCGATGCTTACGTTTCAATCGCCGTGTGTAAATGGCACCGAATTTGATACACCATAACCGGATCGCCTCTCGACTGACCGTGATTCCACGTTCGGCTAGTAGATCTTCAATATCGCGGTGACTCAGGTTGAAGCGATAGTAAAGCCAGACAGCATAGGAAATGATATATGGGGGGGAATCGATGGCGCTTGTAGGTATTCATCACCTGAAAATATCAATTTCGGTGATTTAACTTGTCAGTACCTTCTGTATATCAAATTGGCTCGATGGACACCATGGGTGTAAGGTTAGACGGTGGTAAAACCTACACGGTAACCTTGCCGGGGCCAATGCCCGCAGTAAACTTCTGGTCTTTCATGGTTTATGATGTTCAAACATGGTCAATCCTGCAAGCAGACAAAAAGACAGGTGGAGTCGACTCAAAGCGTGAAGGTATGAACATCGCTCCAGATGGTAGCGTAGCCATTTATTTCAGTCCGCAAGCGCCTAAAGGTCAAGACAATAGCTGGGTACAAACCATGTCCGATAAATTCTTTTATGTGTTGCTACGTCTATATGGTCCAGAGCAAGCATGGTTTGATAAAAGCTGGAAGCCTGGTGATTTTGAGGCGGCGGTGAGGACAAGCTGGATCGCCACGGCGCGACATTTCTTGAAGCCATTGCGAGTGATGAAACATGGAAGTAGAAATAATTTTCAGAAATAACCTGTTCGCTATGCTTTTTCTGACGCTGCTCATTCCGATGGCGCATTCCGATGAGCCCTGGCCCACAACCCAATTTGAAGTGATCGAATCCAGTAATTTCGAGGAAAGTACCAATGAAAACTGGATAGCCGGAAACTTTGATTCTATTGATGATACGTCTTCAGTACCTTTGACCCCTGCACTGAAAACACGCATTGAACAATACCTGCAAGAGGTTGCGACCAAATACAAAGCATGGGATTTGCCTGCGCCGCGCATTGACATTATAAAGCGTGCTAATGGTGTCGATGCCTATCGTGTGCAATATTACGATATGAAGCGCGGTTATGCGTTATTCGGTCCGAAATGCGGCGCGACAGCAATTTCTACGATCCACATAAACGCCAATAAACTGACCAGTAACGGCGGCATTACCAACAAAGGCTACGTGGACCTCGCCCATGAACTTTTTCATGCAGTTGAGGCCAATTCAAACTTAAAGCGCAGTTCCTGTGAACAAAATATTGAATACGGCAAGTGGATCACTGAAGGTCTTGCCGAGGCCATCGGGCAGGATATGGCCTGGAAAATGGTCGGTCACAGAGGCAGCGCCAGCGGTAAATTAGACCCACAACACCGCTGGGGGATGCGCAGCTACGGACAACCATTGGCGGTGCCTCTGAATAGTGATGGTCTGGCGGAGTATCAAACCAGTTCGTTTTGGCGCTACCTGGCAGAATTGAAGTATTCGCAAATGCCGGGGAAAACCACTGCCGGCAAACCAGGCCCGGAAAAGCCGGCTGGTTTCGAGCAGGGCAAAACCGGCACTGAATACAACTACACCGCAGGCTTTCTTTCGAAGCCTATCTCAGGAACCGGTCCTGCAAAAGAGCTGGAGTGGTTGGCAGGTCGTCTGACATCCGGCTTCAATACTGACTTAAGTCATGTCTACATTGATTTTGTCAGCGTCCTGGCACAGTACGGCCTGTACCGGATTGAAGGTCAGAAGTCGCGCTCCGAGAGAGATGCGCTGTGGCGTGACAATGTCTTCGAAGTGGATGGTTCCGAAGATAACGATATGACCTGCGCGCCTATCTCCATCGGGTTGTCGACCCTGCACGCCACAATGGGTGTCGACCTTGAAAAGGTGGCCACACGTTGCATCGAGTTGAATGTTGGCGATACCAGAACACCGCTGATGTGGGTCGTGCAGGTCGTTGCTGAAAATGAAAAATTGCTCAAGCAGGTCAGGATGGCAATGGCGGGTGGGCAAGAGCTATTTACTTCGGAAGTCTTTAAATTGGAAAAGAATTCCAGCGGTGCCTCAATCAGATGGAAGGTAACACTCGAATCAGGCCGCAAGCAATACCTGCTGCTGGCCAATGTTGCAAAAAGTCCGTGGAGGACAGAATCTCAATCCGTACAACTGTTTCTGACCCTGGAGGGCAGGCAGGATAATCTGGCACCCTCACAGCCTGGTGTAAGAACATCGGCTGGGCGTTCGCAGGACGCGACTCCTGGTCCGGCAGGTGCTGCTGACGCCCGGCAACGAAGCTCAGCGGAAATGGGTTACCAGCCCATTGGCGCCGGTAGTGCCGAATGGTCATATGAAGATGCTACAGAATTCTGTACGCGCAGTACTCGCGCCAAAGGAAACTGTCACACGGAAGCCAAGCTTGTGTTCAAGACCGCTGCACCACCTAACCTGATGATTGCTCAACTGGGAGGTAATGTTTCACTGCCTATGAATATGATGAGCGGAGACACTACCGGCATGAGGCGGTTTATGGAGTTTGTAGATACTACCGACGGTACCGTATTGAGATTGCGTATTCCGAATATCGACTATGGTTTTAAAGGCACAATCAATGATGTTGCATTCAGGGTATCCGGCGCTCATGAATCTGCTGGTCTACGGGCCTGGAAAACAACTGCAGTTTCGCCAACCCCTCCCTGTATTTGGGGTAATCCAAATGGACGTGTCACCATTGAAGAATTTTCGCCACGCATTCTGCGGGGTCATTACGAGGCGAGTCTGATCTCGGCGGAATTGCTCCCGGATGATTTTAGGGGCCGTTGCCCGGTGAAACCCGTGGTTAAAAATTTGATAGGCTCTTTTGTGATTGCGGCGCCATGGATGGGTGATAACCGGCAAGCGGAGGATATGAGCTGGGTAATGGAGGACCTTGGCGTCGACTTGAACCAGAATATGCCATTTAACCTCAGCATCGACATGGATGAATCTGGTGACGATGGCCCGGTCATTAGTCTGGGTGGCAAGACCCTTACTGATGCAGACGTCGACCGCCTTGAAGATGGCGAGGAATATGGGGCCGAAGATTGCATCTGTTCTTGCGAGGAATATCAAAAGGGATTAAAGGCCACCCAAAATATGATGATGGGCGGGTCGGCGATACCTGCAGAAGAAACCATGCGCCTGCTGACCTGCACGTCTTATTGTCTTGCAAATGTCATGCAAAAGGGCTGTCAGTTGGATTTAAACTAGCAGCGTGTGTGGGGCTGGTTCGTTACCTTAGCATCAGGAGTCTGCAGGGTATCGACAAATTGGTATCGGCAAGTTAAGTTTTTCAGACTGCCATAATATGATCTTGATTTTCAAGCAACTGCCCTACCCCATCAGAAAATTCCGTTACGTTTCTTCATCTTGCTGGCCAGCATCTCACTAGAGCATCCGACTACTCCGGGCACGCGGGTTACACCTGGTGACCCATAGTCGGTGGGTGGGTGTGGGGGTCGCTGACTGCGTAGCTGATATCGGGCGGGAATCTGTGCTGTTTGCATGTATTCGTTACCTGATAATACCAATTCTAGCTTTTAGCTTGGCGGTACCGTCCCGGGTTGTTGCACAGCCTGGCGGGATTAAGCTTATACTATAGTCAAATCTTTGGACCACTGAATGGCAATTTCTGAGCACCCCTCAAAGCTGAGTTTACCGCAGGCCAATCCCGGGGTCGCCACAGTACTGGACTACCTGATTATCAAATTCCCCTATATTGATGCTCATATTTGGCGGCAGCGTATCGCAGATGGCAAGGTGCATTGCCATGACGGTACACTGATAACGACACAATCGCTTTTTCGACCGCAGCTACGGGTCTACTATTACAGAGAAGTCGAAAGCGAGCCCAGCATCCCCTTTAAAGAAACGATATTATTTCGGGATCAGCATATTTTAGTGGCCTATAAACCCCATTTTTTGGCGGTAACCCCCGGCGGTATTTATGTGAATGAATGCTTACAAAATCGCTTACGACGCAGCACAGGCATTGCGGCCTTACAAGCGTTGCACCGTTTGGATAGAGTCACAGCCGGCTTAGTCATATTCTCCACTAACCCGGACACGCGCCATCGTTATCATCACTTATTTGAAACACGACAAATACGCAAAACCTACCAGGCAATTGCCAAAATTGGTGACGGTGAAAACCTTATAGGTCAGGAGTGGGAAATTAGGAATCGTATAGTGCAGTCCGAGCCGCGCTTTCGCATGCGTGTGACCGAGGGCAAAGCCAATAGCCACTCAGTGATACGATGCTTACATCAATCTCCTCAGCAAGCCCTATTTGAATTAAACCCCGTTACTGGTAAAACCCATCAACTACGCGTTCACATGCATGCACTGGGCTGGCCCATACTGAACGATAAATACTATCCGCAGTTACAGCCGCTATCAGAGGATAACTATTGCGCACCCTTGCAGTTACTGGCAAAGGAGCTTCAATTTGTTGACCCATTGACTCAACATCCGCGGCGCTTTAGTTATGACGGTAACTTATTGCTGAAATGACCTAAAACAACCTGCGATGGATAACCATCCAGACGGTTCTGACAAGTTAACTCTCCCAGACTACAGAAATCCATCACCAGATCTCAAGCAATTGCCGCCTCCCATTCAGCAAACGCACTCACCCTCAGATCCCGATAGTGTTCAGCCCTGACCAAGTGCCTTCCCAAGTTGAACAGATTACTGACAGCAGCATGAGCACCCGAGAATCTTTAAGCCTGCCCGACCGACTTAAACTTCCGCATCCCTCGTTCCCTAACCCTCGTCGCCTGCTACCGCGCGCCTCATGCGATTGCTCTGCCCGATTGTTTTCATAGCGGTCAGTGACATGAATAGACTTAGGGATCAGCTTCCTGGTTGTCATCAACCGGAAAACTTAAAGATAGCCCATCTCCCGCAAGGACTCGTCATCCAGCCTCATCTTGCGCAGCAGGGCCTGAAAACGGGTGTTGGCTTTGAGTTCAGCCTCTTCGCGATGATCCGTTCGTATAAAGATAATGCGCTGCTCGCGACTTACCAGTGCCCGCTCAAACCAGTCCATAGCCCGTTCAATGTCACCCAATAGCAGGGCTTGATTACCCAGCACGTAGCTGTAATCCCTCCCCTCGCCAATCAGTGCTTCACGGCGCTGGTAGCTCGCCAGGGCTGCAGCGCGATCACCATTGAGCAGGTGCCAGTAAGTTTCACAACCTGCCGTCTGCTGTGGGTCGGCGTTCTCCATGGTAAGAAGTCGCTGCAGGCTGAGGGACACATTTTCCACATCGCCCTGGTCAAAATAGGCTAGGCATTCTGTGGTAATCAACGCGGGAGTATGTCTAACCTTCTCCGGTAAATGCCGCAAGTGCCGCAACAGCCCCTCATAATCATGTTTAGTTAATAGCAGGCCGATATACATAAATTGAAAGCTCATATTCAGGGGGTCCAGTGCCATGGACTCCCTGAGCAGGCGCTCGGCCTCTTCGATGCGCCCAAGAGGCAGCAGCAGGCTCAT
>JBALVT010000235.1:0-5688 GCA_036961345.1 Halioglobus sp. | reverse complement strand
TGGTTGAAATCGAGTTCATCATCGAAGCCAGCGACGAGACTATCGCGGCAATCAGTGCTGCGAATACAAGCCCCAGAATTCCGGTGGGCAACAGGTTCATCACCGTCGGGTAGGCCTTGTCAGTCGGGTTCAGGTCCGGCGCCAGAATGACCGCGGCCAGACCCGGTAGCACGATGATCAGTGGCATCAGCATCTTAATGAAAGCGGCGAACATGATGCCTTTCTGCGCTTCCTGAGTGCTCTTCGCCGCCAAAGCCCGTTGAATGATGTATTGGTTAAAGCCCCAGTACGATAGGTTCATGATCCACATTCCACCGACGAGAACCGAAATGCCCGGCAAGTCTGCGTAGTGCGGTGAGTCTTTGCTAAAAATAAGGTCGAAATGACCGGGCAATTTCTCCATCAGGATACTAAAGCCCGCCAATGTACCTTGCCCGCCGGACACTTCGTTCAGTGAAATGATGGCGATCAGAATACCGCCGAGAACCAGCAGGGTGACTTGAATGATGTCGGTGAGCGCGACAGCCTTTAGACCACCGTACACAGAATAGGCGACCGCAAAGCCTGCGAGGCCCATCATTCCGTAAGTGAGGTCAATTCCAGTCACCGTATTTACGGCCAACGCGCCCAGCCAAAGAATCGATGTCAGGTTCACGAGCACATAGATGCCTAACCAGAACGTTGCCATGACATTCCTGACCCGGTGGTCAAAGCGCTGCTCAAGGAACTGCGGCATCGTGTAAATCTCATGCTTCAGGAATACCGGCAACAACCACTTGCCGACGATAATCAGCGTAATAGCAGCCATCCATTCATAAGCGCCGATGGCAATACCCATGACATAGGCAGATCCCGACATACCAATAATTTGCTCTGCCGAAATATTCGCCGCGATCAGTGAGGCGCCGATAGCCCACCACGGCAAATTACGCCCAGCGAGAAAATAGTCGCTCGCATTTTTTTGGTGCCCGGCCTTCTCACGTGATACCCATTGTGCAAGTACCAAAAGTACGACTGCGTATATGGCTACAACGGCGATATCCAGTGTGTGGAGGTTCATTGATGCTTCCCTTTCGTTGATTCTGACAAATTAATTCCTCGGGATCCAGAAATGTGCACACTAGTTCTGATCAAAAATAGATACCGCCCGCGTAAGCCCGTGTTCATGGGCCGCAACGGCTTTCAACATATCCGCCATGACCTCAGGTTCTTTACTGGCCAAATCGAATTTCTCTCCCGGGTCTACGCCCAAATGAAATAGCAAAGGCTTATCCAGCACCGTACGCTTCGGCGGACCATAAGCACCTTCGATAATCAGGTGGATCTTGTATGGCCCTTTACGAAATGCATAGAGCTCACCACTACGATAATAGGCAAGGCTATCACGGGGACTCGACTGACCTTTGAGGGCTGGCGTTAAATCAATCCCATCAATACTCTTATCCTCAGGCGCTACACCTGCCACTGCCAAGACCGTTGTGTAGAGGTCCATAACGCTACCAATACCGCTAACAATCGCTGGCTCGATGGTTTCAGGCCACCAGAAAATTCCCGGTACTCGCATGCCGCCTTCGAAGGTTGTCGACTTGCCTTCTCTGAGCGGGCCCGCAGACCCGGCATGGTTTTCCATTAGCAGCCATGGGCCATTGTCGCTACTGAAAACCACCAGTGTGTTTTTAGCTATGCCGCTCTTTTCCAGAGCACCACGTATTTCACCCACGCTCCAATCAATTTCTTCAATGACGTCGCCGTACAAACCAGCGGCACTTTTGTCAGCAAATTCTTCACTGCGAAATAAGGGTACGTGAGGCATGTTGTACGCTACGTACAAAAAGAAAGGCGTTTCATCCTTGGCCTTACTCTCGATGTAAGCGATGGCTTCTTTTGTGTATCGCTGAGTCCCCAGGCGTTGCTCCATCGCTTGCTCAACTACTTCATCCTGATAACCGTCTGGCCCAACAGAACTGTGCAACAATGGAATGTTCCAATATTCGTTCTTCGGGTCAAACAGATAGGCTTTTCTGTCGGCGAACACTTTTTCTAAATCGACGGTACCGTTCTTCATCCCTTCAATGAGTTCTGGTGTGGTTGGGCCGACCGTCCAATTCATATCATTGGAATACGGCGTACCCAACCATTGATCAAACCCGTGTCGAGTTGGCAGCGCATGGAGCTGGTCACCCAAATGCCACTTACCAAACATCGCGGTATCGTAGCCAGCCGTTTTCAGAGCTTCCGGAAGCGTTAGCTCTTCGTCGGGTATTCCACCCTTGTCTCCTGCAAACATCACCTGCTTTGCACGCCCGTAAAGCCCAGATCTTGGTGGCAATTTACCAGTCATCAAGGCACCGCGACTTGGCGAGCATACGGGGGCGGCAACATAGAAATCGGTCCAGCGCTGGCCATCAGATGCCAAACGATCTAGGTGCGGCGTACGTATAGAGGGATGACCATAGCTGCCCAGGTCGCCGTAACCCATGTCATCAGTAAACAGAATGACGATGTTCACCGGGGACTGAGACGACGCAATCACTTCGCGCGTCTGTTCGCCTTTCTGACAGGCCGCAATGAAAGTAATTGTGCAGCAGATACCAATGAGTGCTAGAACGCGTGTCATAACAAGATCCCTGTCTATTCGCTGACTTTGTAAAATCTAAATCGCCTTACCCAACCCAGAGGGTTCACTGATTTAACACTCCCAACATTTTCTCCAGATCGGCTTCGCTCACTGCTCCGTTAGAAAACGGAATGACATTCTTGATAGGCATATCTGCCAGTAAATTTTCCATTAGAATCGTTTTCTTCATGATATTGACCTTGTCCGCTTCGCTCAAACTTTCTTGTGCTTCGTCGCTTTGAGGTGAGCCACCGAAGATACTCATTATCTGGGCCATGATCGTCTCGCCAACAGGGTGCCCCTTGAGTTCTTTGATCAGGGAATATTTGGTGTATACCTCTTTTGGTGGGTTGAGAACCGTTAGGCTAATCTTCTGCCGCAAGGGAAGATTTCGCGAGGAGTTTCCTATCATTACGGTGAAATCCCCCGACTCGGTGATCCACTGCTGGTGTCGGGCGCTGTAAAAGGCAAAGTCCCGATTGGAGAGTTGGAATGAGACTACTTCCGCTTCGCCGGGCTTGAGAGATATTTTGGCGAAATGTTTTAGCTCTTTCTGTGGACGCCCGACCGAGGATTCCATATCCCTAACGTATAGCTGCACCACCTCTTTTCCGGAGACTTTACCTGTATTTTTAACTGATAGACTTATGTTGACAGTATCGTTTTCAGATATCGCGGATCTATCGACACTGATATCACTAAACTCGAAATTTGAGTAGGAGAGTCCGTAGCCGAAGGGGAAAAGGGGCTCGACTTTTTTCTTATCGTAGTAGCGGTAGCCCACAAATACGCCTTCATTATAGTAGCTTTTGCCCTCCTCTCCCGCCCATGCGATAAACGTAGGATTGTCTTCGATTTTTATCGGGAATGTTTCTGCCAATTTACCGGAGGGATTAACCTTGCCGGTAAGTACGTCCGCCAACGCGCGACCGCCGGCCTGTCCGCCCAGGTAGGCTTCAACCACGCCGTCCACTTGGTCAATCCATGGCATTGCCACGGGAGATCCATTCTGAAGTACAACGACGACATTGGGATTGGCGTCGATAACGGCTTCCAGTAACTGCAGATGGCCGGGAGCGATATCGTAGTTTGCGCGATCGAAGCCCTCTGACTCCTCCAGAAAGGTCAGGCCTATGACGACCACAACCTTGTCCGCTGACCGGGCAATCTGTGTCGCCTCTTCAAGCAGCCTGGGGCTGGTTTTACCCAGCAGGTCGTAGCCGGGCGCGAAGGTGGCATTTAAGTTATCGATCAGGTTGTCCATTCGGGTTGGAATGACCAGGGAGCTACCCGAGCCCTGGTAGCGGGGGGTTTTAGCAAAGTTGCCGATAACAGCGATTTCTGCGTTTTTGCCAAGGGGAAGTATATTGTTCTCATTCTTGAGTAATACGATACCTTCTGACGCCACTTGATAGGCCAACTGGTGGTGTTGTTCCCGATCATAGGAATCGTATTTACCTTTGCTTTCATCCAGGCTCAGGGTAACCGCAAGGGTAGTGTGGAGCACTTCGTCGAGTTCTGACTCTGCTAATTCGCCATTTTTTATAGCAGCAACAATTTTTTGGTCATTGACGCCCCCATCTGCAGGCATCTGCAGATGCAGGCGGGCGCGAATTCCCTGAACCCGATCATCGGCTGCACCCCAGTCGGTTACCACCATTCCATCGAAGCCCCACTGTTTGCGAAGCACTTCATTTAACAGATATTCATTGTTGGAGGCGTAGGTTCCGTTGATCTTGTTATAGGCGTTCATCAAGGTGGTGGGCTGTGCTTCCCTGACTGCCATTTCAAAAGGGCGAAGGTATATTTCGTGTAGTGCTCTGAGGCTCACCTCGGCGCTAATGGTCATGCGTTCGTGTTCCTGGTCATTGACCGCGTAGTGCTTCAGGGATACTCCCACTCCCTGTGATTGCACACCCTGAATATAGGCTGTGGAGAATTTGCCAGAGAGAATTGGATCTTCGGAGAAATACTCAAAGTTGCGACCTCCTAAAGGGGAGCGTTTGATATTGGTTCCGGGGCCCAGCAGGATCTGTACTCCCATGGCCTGAGATTCCCTACCAAGGGCGGCACCCACATCGTAGGCCAGCTCGCTGTTCCAGGTGGAGGCAAGAGTAACAGCAGGGGGATAACAGGTAGCCGGTTCGGGGTCACCAAACTGGCCGTCGATGGATTTGCGTACACCATGGGGACCGTCAGTCATCATGATGGAGGGAATACCCAGCCTTTCGATAGATTTTGTCCTCCACATTGATGCACCGGAGGTGAGACCAGCCTTCTCCACCAGCGTCATTTCGGATAACAGCTTATCGATTTTTTTCTCCAGTATTTGTGCGTCAACTAAAGGGGTGACGGATATGAGTATACCCAGCGCAATTGCCTTAACGGGTGAACTAGGAATTTTCATTGATTTGTCCTTAAACCCGCTATTTATCCGGATTTTCTATGTGTTATTGGCCACTAACACCGGTCCACTTCATTGGGAGAAGAAGAAATCGCATATCTACTGTCCTTCATCCTTCGCCGAAAATGGTCAAGGAAGTCAACACTATTATATTTACAGGAGGGACAGGTGAAGTTCGTGCAAAAGTGCAACGTTCTTCACCTGATCAAAAATAGTGTGATACCTGCCAGCAAATAGCTTGAGTAACGGTGCCAATGTAGTCCCGCTTTTCGCCAGGCAGTGTTCATTGAGGGTTGAATTCAGAAGTTGAACTTAGCCCTGACACCAAAGTAGCGTTCTGCATTGCGCGGATTGATGTGCAGGATTGCAGTGCTGCCGCCATAGAGGGAGCTGGCGTTGAGCATATCGCTGCGATAGCTTTCATCAAAGGCATTGTTGACGAACGCTGTTAGTTCATAACGGTTCTCTTTGTCGACGATACCGGCGCGAAGATTGGTGAGACCGTAGCTGTCTTCGACGGTCAAGGGGTCCTGAGCGATACCAAATCTTACCTCGTCCTGCCAGACATAGACGACATTAGCTATCAGGTCAAAGGGCATACTCTCGAGCGTCTGGAAGTAGTCCAGCATTGCGGTGAACTTCCATTCGGGCGAGTTGGGCAATGTGC
>JBALVT010000234.1:0-5791 GCA_036961345.1 Halioglobus sp. | reverse complement strand
CGGTAGGCGTCTACGTAGACGGTATTTTCATCCCCCGCTCGGACAGTCAGTTAGTCGATGTCATTTCGATGCAGAGTATTCAAGTGTTGCGGGGCCCCCAGGGAACGCTCTTTGGTAAGAACACTGCCGGAGGGGCACTGCTGCTCACATCAGTTAAGCCCCACGAAGAACTTGGCGGGGAGTTATCGACCGACATTGGCAACCTGGGGCGAGCGAACCTGAACGGCAATCTGAACGTGCCGGTGGGTGACAGTCTCGCACTGCGTTTTACCGTTGACTCCCGCAAGCGTGATGGCTATATGGATGATGTCAATACGGGTATCGATTTTGGTGACGAAGACAAAATTGCCTTCGCGGCTCAGGCACGTTGGTTTGCCACAGAAAACCTGACTGCAGATTTTCTACTGTTTCACAGTGAGCAGAAAGAAAACTCTGCACCCCAGACCTGCCAGGTTGCCGACGGCCCGGCTTCGCCGCTACAAGGATTTACCGCCCCAGGCGATCCACGCCTGTTGCTGGAAGCTTGTGCTGATAGCGATGCACTGTCAGACGATAACAAGGTAGAAATGGACGCGCGGGGTATGGTCTGGGAAATGGAATCCACCATGGCAGGGATGACATTGGACTGGCAACTGGGAGACTACAACCTGAAGAGCATCACCGGCTGGTTGCAGCAGGACAATATTCACAACTGGCGAGACCAGGACGCGACATCAGTGTTTAGCATTAATAATCTTGATCTGGTGCTGGAACAATTTGCGGCCAACGGTCTTGATGATGGGGAGGAACGTGAATTCTTTTCACAGGAGTTACAACTCAACGCCACCGCTTTTGATGACAACCTGGACTACACGGTAGGTTTATTCGGCGCGGTAGAATCAATTGAAAATAACCCTACCGGTAACCTCCTTTCACCCGCGGGATTTCTGGGTATCCCTTTGGGCGAAAGTGTTAGCGTCCTGCCGCCTTCAATCGCGGGCTTTCGTACCTCTAGCCTGACAGACTACGACAACAAGACCTGGGCGGTGTTTGCCCAGGGTACCTGGCATTTCAACGATCAGTGGAACCTGACTCTCGGCGGGCGATATGGAGTGGAAGATAAGGAAGTCAAGCAGCGCAATTTTATTACGGCAGAGGTTTCTCCTGGCGCTATCTCCCGGGAGGAATTTGATGATCTACAAGGTACCATTCACAAGGTGATCGCAGCGCCCGGTTCGGAGCAGATCAGCGGTGACGAAAACTGGAGTGAGTTCACGCCAGCCGCAACCATAAGCTACCTTGGTAGCGATGATCTTCTCGATGCCAGCGGGCTGGACTCGTTTATGGTCTATGCGACCTGGAGTCAAGGATTTAAGGCGGGCGGATTCTCTACCTTCGATAATCAAATCCTGCCTTTTGATCCTGAGAAGGTTACCAACTATGAACTTGGCTTAAAGTTGGATGCACTGGATAGTAGCTTGCGCTTTAACGCGGCATTGTACAGCATGGATTATGAAGACATGCAGATCACCATCACCCGACAGGTGAACGAGATCAATACCGCATCGGCTATATCGAACGCAGGACAGGCGACGATGACCGGCTTTGAAATGGAGCTTAGCTACCTGCCAACTGCGAATTGGTACTTCCAGTTCAGTGCCAATTTTATCGATGCATCGTACGACGAGTTCATTGATCTGGCGCGCGATCCTGACTCGGGTGAATTTGTGCCCATTGATCGTTCTGATGAGGATTTTGCTTATCTTCCAGAAAGTACCTATTCCTTAGTTGCGCAGTACAGTATAGACCCCGATTGGGGCGAACTCTCAGCTCGCGTAAGTGGCGCTTATAAAGACGATATCTATATAGGACTGGAAGGTGCCGCAGCAGAATCGGCTTTTTCGACCCTGGACGGATACACACTTTGGAATGCACGCCTCGCTTGGCGCTCCACATCACAACACGATATCGAAGTGGCGCTGTATGTCGACAACCTCGCGGATGAGGACTATTTTGGTACCGGCAATCTTCAGCTCAGTTCTCAGGGAACACTCACGCTTGTTAAAGGCGTAGAGCGAACCTATGGCTTGCAGGCCAGCTACCGCTTTTAAACACTATACTAGTTTGATTAAGATTGAGGAGAAGAGACATGCCCAAGACATTTCAACTTAACAAGAGCATTCTTATCATCGCGACTGCTCTAGTTGCCACGCTCACTGCGTGTGGCGAAGACTCCAGTATCAGGAAGACGGCAGAGCTCAAGGCGATGGAAGTCATAGGCAGCGCTGCAACGGGTAGTATGCCGGATGATACCGCCGGGGGATTTCACAAAATTCCCATTAAAGTGGTGGATATTGCTGAGAATGTGTACCAGGTTATGGGGATTGGTAATGTACACGTAATTACGACGCCTGCCGGTAACGTGATGTTCGACACAGGTCTCCACCTGCAGTCTGCAGAACAGATCAAGGTGTTTAAGGCCGTAGATACCGGGCCTATGAGCCATATCATCCTCAGCCACTCCCACTCCGATCATATTGGTGGAACGCGATTCTGGCGTGACAAAGACTCCCAGATCATCGCACACCGTGAGTTTGTGGAGGAGCAGCGCTATCTGATGGAGTTGGAACCCTATCTACATCAGCGCAACCGTGCGGTATTTCCCTGGCTGCCAGAGGAGCTTCCAGACATCGAGATGTTGAGCTACGGCGGAATAACGCCCGATATTCTGGTCGATGAGAAAGATTATAAATTTGAACATGGCGGGGTGCAGTTCGATGTGTTGTCGACGCCCGGCGCGGAAGGCGCGGACAACATCAGCCTGTGGTTACCAGAAAAGAAAATTCTGTTTACCGGCGACACCTTGGGACCCAATTTCCCGCAGTTCCCCAATGTGTTCACCATGCGCGGTGAAAAGGTTCGCAAGCCGATTGAGTATATTCACAGTCTCAATAAGATGATCGCATTGGAGCCTGAAATCCTGGTACCCAGCCACCGCGAACACATCGTCGGCAAAGAAGTGATACTTGCAGGGCTAACACTCATTCGTGACGCGACACAGTATGTGCACGATGAGGTGGTCAAGGGTATGAATGAAGGCAAGTCAATGCACCAACTCATGGAAGAAGTAGCGCTGCCCCCCGAACTGGACCTGACTCAGGAGCATGGCCGTGTGTCCTGGGCGGTGAAATCTATTTGGGAGTACTATGCGACCTGGTTTCACTTTGATACGCCCACTGAGCTTTATCCTGTAGCACCGCGAGATATCTATGCGGACCTGGCTGAGCTGGCAGGCGTAGATGCATTACTGGCAAAATCCGAAGAGCAACTTGCGCAGCACAAACCCGTGCATGCCTTACATTTTCTGGAGGTCGTTCTCGAGCTGGAACCGAACAACGTCACTGCTATGAACGGGCAAATTGCTGTCTATGAAATGCTGTTGCAAGATGCGCTGGATATTTCAAAAAATAACTACGAGAAAGACTATATGCGCACACTGATAGCCCAGACCAAAGAAAAACTGGCTGGAATGTAAGGTGCGACCCGCATTGGGGGTGAGGTGTATAACATGAATAATATTTACCTGAAAAATCTAAAGTTCGGTTTATCCGCAGTGTACTGCTTTTTGCTGGCCGGCTCCATAGACAGCATTGCGCAGGCACCGGCATTTGAGGTGACAGAAGAGAGGGTCCCCTGTGCCGATCATGATCCCTTGCGGCAGCCATTCTTTGGCGATACGCATGTTCACACCAGCTTTTCATTTGATTCCTATATATCCCAACAAAGAAATGACCCTTGGGATGCCTATCGTTACGCCAAGGGTGAAGAGATCACGCTACCGGATGGCAACGGCAACTATGTGGTCAAAGCCCAGATAGGGCGGCCCATTGATTTCACGGTACTGACTGATCACGCCGAATACTTTGGTGAGATGAACGTTTGCACCAATGCGGATGACAAAACCCTCGGCTACTATTGGCCAATGTGCTTGTTAATGCGTAGTGAGCAATACCTGCTACAGATGATAGGTGCAGGCGAGTGGGTCGATCTGGGCGTGAGTGGCGTGCCAATAAAGCGCTCGTGGATGTGTAGCTTACCCGGGGTCGATTGTGAGGCGAAAGCTGCCGAGATGTGGGAAAGCGTTCAGGCCGCAGCCGAGGATCATTATGACCGAAGTGAAGACTGTTCATTTACCACTTTTGTCGGCTACGAATACACAGATGCTCCCGAATTTAAAAATATGCATCGCAATGTTATTTTCAGGAACAAGCATGTCGTCGAAAAGCCAATTACGACCTATGATACCGGGCACAATCAGTATCCGCAGTTGTGGCGTAGTCTGAAAGAACAATGCATCGATGGCGAAGAATTTTGTGATGTGATGACCATTCCACACAACTCCAATCTGTCGGGTGGGCTAATGTTTCCCGACCCAGTGTCGCGCGATCAGGCCGAGTTGCGCTCTGAGCTGGAGTCGCTGGTAGAGTTGACTCAGCATAAGGCCAGTTCAGAATGCCGCTTCGATCGCCAGTTGGGCCGCGGTGTGGACACTACCGACGAGTGGTGCACCTTTGAGCAGCTTAAAGCCGACAATCTCGCAGCGCTGGGAACCATTTTCGGCATGGAGGTGGGTTTCGAGCCCACACCGCTGGACGATTTCCCGCGACGCAATTTGCTACGCAATACGCTAAAGGATGGCCTTGTCCTCTATCAGGAAACCGGTTACAACCCGTTTAAGCTTGGAATGGTGGGGAGCACAGATACGCACAGCGCAACACCTGGCGGATCCGAGGAAGACATCTATCAAGGGCATCTGGGAAAGCGCGATGCGACTTTTCGCAATATCCAGGACCACTTCTCCGAGAATCCAGGGGGCTTGGCTGTTGTTTGGGCTGAGGAGAATTCCCGGGATTCAATCTTCAGTGCCATGCGACGGCGCGAGGCTTATGCGACCAGTGGCACGAGGCCTACGATACGATTTTTTGGTGGCTGGGACTATCCCGAAGATTTGTGCTCCTCGCCGGACAGCGTGCGTGAAAGCTACGCGCATGGGGTTCCCATGGGCTCAGATATGCTCGCAGCTCCTGCAAATAGCACCCCAAAGTTTGTGGTTATGGCGCAAAAGGACGCAGGCAAGCCCGGTAAGCCCGGCACCGATTTACAACAGCTGCAAATCATCAAGGGCTGGGTCGACGCACAGGGTGACGCGCACGAGAAGGTGCTGAGCATAGCTGGGGAGGAACACAATGAGGCCTGGGTAGACCAGCAAAGCTGTGAACCGACTGGCAGAGGTCATCCTCAACTATGTCAGGTCTGGACCGACGAAGATTTTCAGGCTGAGCAAGCGGCTTTTTATTACGCTAGAGTACTCGAGAACCCTAGCTGCCGCTGGACAACCCATCAATGTATGGCCGCAGGCGTTAACCCCTTCGACGAGAACTGCGCAGAACAGGCGGAAGCGGCTGGAGAAAGTGTTTCGGGCACATTCGGTGATGTCTACGGCAAGTGCTGCCTGACGGAGGAAGAGGAACCGTTTTTCTCTCCCGTGATCCAGGAACGTGCCTGGACGTCGCCTATCTGGTATACGCCTACGCTTTAGGTGCGTTTCTCTAGCTGGCCGGTAGCGCCATCTACACGGTACTGGCAACTTAATTTGCTGAAATTGTTAGAATTGGCGAATGAATACATACAAATGCCACAATTACCAGCTGGAACAGCGCGCAGCTCACAATGGACTACTCGAGTAATAAGTTGATCGCCCACTGCGACCGTGTTGTCCACTCGCTTATGCCAGCGATGTTGATGATAACGG
>JBALVT010000233.1:3840-5837 GCA_036961345.1 Halioglobus sp. | reverse complement strand
CCACAGTACTCAACAGTATGAGAGTAATCGGGTCGAGCAGTCGCATGAACCGACCAAGGTGCGAGAGCGGGGGATGCGGAAGTTCAAATCGGTCAGACAGGCTCAGAGATTCCTGGGTGCTCATGCTGCAGTTTCCAATCTATTCAATCTTGGCCGCCATTTGGTCAGAGCCGAGCACTATCGGAATCTCAGGATAAGTGCGTTTGCTAATTGGAGGAGGGCGGCTGCGTAAAGATAGGAATTAGGTTTCTGCTGTAAGCAGAAGTTAATTTGCCATTACCTTGCCCGCGGCCAGTTATACGGCTGGCCTCTGCGTCACCCCCTGACTAATAACAGCTCAGGCTTCCAGCTTAGCTTTTACCTTGCCAATTTGTCCCTGTAACCAGGCCACTTCACTGAAGGTGTTGTAGGTTTCCTGGGCGCGTTTGAGTAGAGCCTCGAGTACATCCAGCTGCGCTTGAAGGGCAGGCTTGCTCTTTGGCTGGGCTTCCAATGCGGCCTCAGTCATCAAAATGGCTTGCTCCAATTCGCCAGCAGCGAGCATTTTGCGAGCTTCTTTAAGTACATTCTCTTCTCCGGCCATGCTTACCAACTCGGGGAAAACCTCGTGTGCGCGGTAGGGGTAGAGCTCACTGGTATAGCGATATTGAAACCAGGCACCCGCCTGGTTAACGGTTTCCCGAACAGTCCATTCAACCCGACCGTGTTGCTGGCTGAGATGGGCCATATTTTCGGGCAGTTCAATTTCGCGCATCAGTTCATAGACATCTTTGCCCTCACTTAAGCCCGCCCATATTTCATCGTGCACATATTGGGACGCATCTCGCAGTAAGATCAGCTTCTTCATGATGTCGTCTTTGCCAATGAAGATATCGTTCTGGCCTGTTAATAACATCTCGGGCTGCAGTTCAATAATCTTGTTAATGGTATCAATATACTCGGTGAGGATGCGGTTGCGATCCGAACGTACCGTCCCCAGGTTTGGCCACATAGGAAAATCCGGGCCTACCGAACCACCACCGGCGAACAGTATTTTCTCCTTGGGCATCCATAAGCCAGCAGAGTTAATACCCTCGGCACCTGGCAGTGCAATAACTTCAAATTTCACACCACCCAGTTCAAACTTATACCCGGCTTCATCCTCTACCAGAATATCGGGTGTGATGGGGTTGTAGGGGAATGGATTCGCATTTTGTTTTTTCTCACTGGCATTCGCCTTCAGCTCATTGGTCCAGCTATACAGGGCAGCGTATCGGGGCAACAAAAAATCCCCGGCTTTTTTACGGTGTACCATGTACTCCATTGATGAGCGGGTCATAATGATCTGCGTATCCTCGCCTTTGATGAGAGGTATTCCGCCTACGTCATCGTGCTGTCCCTGGGGCAGGAAAATATATTTTACCGGCCCGGTTAGCACTTCTTTCAGTAGAGTCATCTGCCCAGGTGCCTGATGCGCAAAGCCAGTATCGATGACCACGGCACCTTCCGGTGTATTCACCATAAAGACATTCGCCAGGCCCGACACGTAAAAAACGTTAGGAGCGACTTCGGTCCGCTTCAACGGGATACGAATCAGGTCTCCAACAGGTGTGCCTCCCGCTTTGACATCCTTGGTATCGAGCTTGATTTCGTCGTCTCCCACTGCGATTGCGCCGGTAGTGGATGCCAGAATGCCGAATATGGCTGCGCATATAAGATTTCTACTCTTGATCATGGATGTCACCTCGTTAGGAATAAACGTACTGTCAATTTGGCTCCATAATTACACTAAAATGAAACATAAACAATAAATTGACCCGTTTTAGCTTAAAAAGAGATGGATAGCCTATAATGGTCTAAAATAACACCCTGTCGTGGTTAGGTCGAAACTGGAATGGAACGAACATGAAAGAAAAGCTGAGTAAGGCACAATTGACCCAGGAAAAAATCATGGATGCTGCCCTGGAGTGTTACGGCGCTAAAGGCATTGCCCAGACAACGCTGGAAGAGGTTGCCAA
>JBALVT010000233.1:0-3830 GCA_036961345.1 Halioglobus sp. | reverse complement strand
GGGATTGGGCGTACAACCCTCTATCGTTATGTCGATAATCGCGATGATTTACTGAACAAGGTGGTTTATCGCGACGCTCAGCAACAGCAAGAGGAAATGGACATCCTGACGCGCTACCACGATAATCTTGCCGATAGCCTCGTTGACAGTATTGTCCACATCATGCGCGGGAGACGCGTCAGGCCGATGAATGTATTGCTTTTCGGTAGTGGTGAAGGCGCAGTAATCGACAGAGTCAATTTATCCCCCGCCAATTTCTACGGTATGTCGGCAAAATTGCTGCAGCCCCTGTTCGTCAGAGCGTGTAAAGAAGGACAAATTCGCCCGGGGGTGACGATAGAGCAGTTGAGCCAGTGGGTTGCACGAGTCATTCTGTCACTCGTTACCTATCCGGAAGAGTTCCTTGAGGATGAAAAGGCGTTGCGCGAATTCCTGCAGACCTTTCTTATACCGTCTGTCATAGCGGATCACGCAGCATGACCCTGCTCGGCGCCATCTTACTGTTTGGCGCTTCGCAGGGGTTGCTGCTGTGCGTGGTTATTCTCTGTATTAAGACCGGAGACCGTGGAGCCAATGCGCTGTTAGGGTCGTTTCTTGGCATCTCTGCGGTGGAACTTGGCTTGTTGGCGCTGTCTTACAGCGGCCTGAGTTTTCAGTCCGGTTTGTACCAGTTGTACGCGATTGCGATATTGAAGGGGCCGGCTCTTTATCTCTATGTGCGAGCTCTGACTGAACCCGACTTTCCATTGGGCTGGGCGCAGCTCAAACACCTTGCTCTGATAATTCCCAATTTTGTACTGATCTCGCTGTTGATGGACCCCGCAAGCAGCAGCAAGTCGGTGACCGGTGAATACATGCTCGCATCGGCCTCTGTTTACTGGTATTCGATGTTGCTTAACCTGATTAGTCTGGCCTATGCGGCTGCCGCTTTACGGGTCTTGGGTCGCTACCGCAACAGGGTAGAGGACCTGTTCTCCAGTATCGAAGAAATCAGTCTCGGTTGGCTTCAGTGGCTACTGGTTTTTTATATCACGCTCCGATTGGGAAATATCGTACTGGACGGAATGCGCGCCCAGGGGCTATTACTGGCCAGCTATAAATCCTATGCGGTGGCGTTGTTGAACATCGGCGTCATCTATTTCGTTTCTATAGGCGGGTTACGACAACCTATTATCTTTAGTGGGCAGTTTAGGAGGAGTTATATACAGGCTGATCCGCTAAAAGAGGAGCCTGTGGAAAAAACTGATCCTGAAAAATACGGCAAGTCTGGCCTGAGCGACAGCCGTATTGATGGCATATGGCAGCAACTCAGTGATGCCATGGCGCAGGAGCATTTGTATATGAACTCTGAATTGACACTCCCGGGGCTGGCCGCGACACTGGGGGTCTCTGCCAATGATCTCAGTCGGGTGATTAACAGCCTAGAGGACAAGAGCTTCTACGATTTTGTCAATGGCTATCGGGTAGAGGCGGCGAGTGCACTACTTCGCAATCCGGAGAACGACCGCCGCAAAATGCTCGACCTGGCGATGGATGCGGGCTTCAAAAGTCAGTCCACATTCTATAATCACTTCAAGAAGCACAGTGGGGTGACGCCGACCCAATACCGCTCTAAGACACGGAAAACGGCTTAAAATCTCTATATTTGCTCTCTCCCTGCACGCTGGGAGGGCAGGTGTACCAGGAATTACTAGTATTTAGTCCTAGTAAAGAGGGATGCCAGAAAAATGGGTTGTCCTAATGTCCGCGCACATCAGGGAGGCTTCGAAATGGCTACAAGCAGGGTGAGTAAGTTGATTTGGGTGGGCCTGGCTATATTCGCTGGCTGTTACTCTCTGAGTCTAAGGGCTGAAACAACGAAACCGAATATTGTCGTGATGGTGGCGGACGATCTGGGGTGGGCAGATGTCGGTTTCCGCGGTAGCCCCATCCAAACTCCCAACCTGGACCGCCTGGCGAGCGAGGGCGTAGAGCTGTCCCGTTTTTATACTACGCCCAGTTGTTCACCGACCCGAGCTGCCCTGATGACGGGTCGCAATGCCTTCAAATTGGGTATTGCATACGCGACCATAATGCCCTGGAGCAACAATGGCGTGCACCCGGAAGAACGCTTCATGCCTCAGGCCTTCCGGGATGCCGGCTATCAGACTGCGATGTTTGGGAAATGGCACCTGGGGCACGCCCAGGAGACGTATCACCCGAATCAACGTGGATTTGATCACTTTTATGGCCATCTGCACACGGAAGTGGGCTTTTACCCCCCTTTCTCCAATCAGGGCGGCAAGGATTTTCAGCGTAACGGCGTCAGCATAGACGATCAGGGCTATGAGACGTTTATGTTGGTAGAGGAAGCGACGGATTGGCTGAGTAAACGAGATGCGGACAAACCCTTCTTTATCTATATGCCTTTTCTGGCACCCCACTCTCCGTTGGATGCTCCCCAGGAGTTCAAAGACAAATACAAGGATTTGGAAGATACTCGCGGCCCCGCCCGCAGCCCGGCGGATCGTATTAGCCAAATGTCCAGGAAAGCCGGTTTCTCTACCTCAAAAAGACAAATATACGCCGCTGTCGTAGACGCCATGGATCATGCTATTGGTAATTTGATGAGCACCCTGAAGAAGGCGGGTGTCGCCGACAATACGATTATCCTTTTCATGAGTGATAACGGCGGGCAGGTGATTTTTGGCAGCGGCGGGGCAAGCAATGCTCCCTTACGAGGCGGAAAGGGCGAAGTCTTTGAGGGCGGTATTCGCAATGTATCCCTGATGCACTGGCCGCAAAAGATCAAGGGAGGACAGCAGTTACAGCAAATCGTATCGGTGATGGATGTATTTCCCACCCTGGCGGCCGCCGCGGGTATTGACACCGGTGCCACCAAAAAACTTGATGGCATCAATATGTGGCCGGCCATCACTGAAGGGGCAGAGGTTGCACGATCTGAACCGCTGTTCTTTGCTCAGGAGTCTCCTAACTTCGGCAGTTTCAAACACACTTTACTGGATGATGAATGGAAGTTGATCCAGCTGGTCGACCAAGACCTTGAACAGACCACTGTTAAGAATATGTTATTCAATATCAAGCAGGATCCCAATGAGTTCAAAGATGTGGCAGCTGAGCATCCCGAGCGCGTGGCCCAGATGGCATTAGCGGTGCGAAGCTGGCGCAGCCAGTACCACGTCAGCGGTACGCGTGCCAATCTCGTGCCCCCTCCCGGCTGGCGGGCACCCCTGGATTGGGTGAACTACCCCATTCCCGTTGAACAACTGCAGTCAGAGGCGGCGCCCGGTATGGTAAAGGGCGCAACCAGGCAGCTAATGCAGCGTTCACTGGGAGACCGGGCCAGCCTGCTGTACGAGTAGATCCCACTGCCGTCGCCCTTTTCTTGGTAGACGGCATTTCCTAATACATTTTCACTCCTTTTGGCTCTCTCCGTGAAGGCCGGGAGGTTTTACGTGGCCGATTGCCCATAATTTGCCTGTGCATCGAGACTCGCTGAGTTAATCAGTCAATCAGAACTATAGAACAACAGGGAGAAAATCATGACAAGCCAGACCCCCATTCGAAATACGTTGAGCTTCGCCATTGCAGCCATAATAGGTGCGACTGTGTTACCCATGTTTTCCCATGCCCAGGGCGCCATGCTGGAAGAAGTCGTGGTCATCGCACGTAAGCGGGAGGAGTCCCTGCAGGAAACGCCTGTCGCCGTGACAGTGATGAGCGAGGATGCGCTCAAGGAGGCCAATATTCGTGACCTGGGCGACTTAACCCGGGTGGTGCCTGGACTGGGCACCCGAAGCGGTGACAAATTTGCAGCTTTCTCCATCCGC
>JBALVT010000232.1:0-5941 GCA_036961345.1 Halioglobus sp. | reverse complement strand
CCTGACCGACAGGGCATCAGTGGGGGTGTACAAGGCCTGCAGCCTGGCGCCCCAGCGGTCCCGGTCGTGCAGCAGATCATCCCCCAGGTTGACATCATCCACAAAGCCGTCGCGTTGACTGGAGAACGCGCTGGCCCGGAGAGCCAGTACATCCTCGATGGCGCTGATAGAGGTTGCGCCACTGAAGTTCAATAGATCGAAATTACCGGCTGTCACTTCGGCAAAACCTTCCGGCCCGTCGTGACCCGGGGCAGCCGTATTGAACAGTACTGCGCCCGCGAGTGTATTGCGGCCAAACAGCGTCCCCTGGGGGCCTCGCAACACCTCGACGCTCGCCATATCGACCATGTTATTCACCATCGCGCTTTGTCGCGTGCGATAGACGCCATCGATATAGAGCCCGACCGAGGACTCCAGGCCAAGATTAAATGCAGCGGTACCGATACCGCGAATTCTAAAGGTACTTCCTTTCAGGCTAATACCCGGCCGAACGTTCAGCCCGGGGGTGATGTTGCTCAGGTCAAATACATCCTTGATACCCGAGATTTCCAGATCCTCCCCCGAGAAGGCCGTCACCGCGACAGGTACTTCCTGCAAATTCTGGGTCCGTTTTTGCGCCACAACGAGAACTTCCTCCAGAATCATTTGTGCCTGAACCGGAAAAACCGGGCCCAGCGCTGTGATGACGGCGACCACGGCCGGTAACAATTTCTTGCTTGTAGCGAGAACACCGCGAAGCAAGCAGTGAACTAATGCGCTCGGGACTGGCGTTGAAAACTGCTTAGAATCCATGGTGAGCCCCCCGGTTGGCAGGATGGTTAATCAGACACGTTTTCCTGGCCACTCACCGATTAGTGTCAGTCAGCTTCGGAGAAAATACCGGATTATAAAAGGTGCAAAACCCTACCAAACTACGACTGAGTACAACAATATAAAAAATTTATAAAAATCAATATATTGGAGATGACACTGTACTGCAGCGAGCATCAAAATAAATTGATACAGGACAGTAATACAAGCAAATTCCGTCGCTTCTGATGCAGTTTCATGCCACATTGATAACATCAACTTTCATTTTTGAAGGGCCAGAATGTGATTGCTGACTTTCAGCTGGGAGATTGGATCGTAAGACCGGCCCGACGGGTTGTTGAGAACGGGGAAACGTCTGTCCACATAAAACCCAAGCCGATGTCTGTCCTGGTGTGTCTTGCGGCGGCTAACGGCGCGGCCGTATCCCGAAATGAGCTGTTCGATACGGTCTGGCCCGGGGGCGAAGTCTCGGATGACACATTGACCAAGTGTGTCGTCGAACTGCGCAAGGCCTTTGGTGATACGGCCAGAGATTCCCGGGTGATTGAAACCATCCCCAAGATGGGATTTCGCCTGTATCTGCCAGTTATACCGTTGGAAGAAACACCACTGCCAGCGAGTATGTCACCCCAGGAAGCTCTAAGGCCTCGTCCAGGCATATCGCCTAAACTCAGGCTGGCGGGGTTACTGTTAATTGCAGCAGTACTCGTGCCGGGCATCTTCTTTTCTTTCGATAGCGCTCGCTCATGGTTTACCGAGGCGGAAAAGTCGCCACCTCAGAAGGTAACAGGGAGCGTCACTTCAGACTACCTTGAACAGAAACCCAGCGTCGCCGTCTTACCCTTCGTGAATATGAGCAACGATCCGGCAAACGAGTATTTCAGCGATGGCATCTCCGAAGAAATTCTCAATGCGCTTGCAAATACCAATCGCATACCGGTGATTGCTCGCACTTCGTCGTTTCAGTTCAAGGGCCAGGCCAAGGATATCAAGGAGATCGGGCGTCTGTTGAGCGTAAGCCACGTGCTTGAAGGCAGTGTACGCAGGGCGGGCGGGAACGTGCGGGTGACCGTACAACTCATTGACACAGCCTCCGGTGTACATGTGTGGTCGAATGTTTATCAACGGGAACTGCGCGATATCTTCTTGCTGCAGAATACAATTACGCAAGATATTGTCGATCAAATCGGCATCGTCCTGGGCAATGAATTCGCCACACCGGGGAATAACCTGGCGGGTGCAGAGTCGATAACAGCTCACCGCACGGCCAGTATTGAGGCTTACGACCTCTACCTAAAGGGCATGCAAATGCTTGCAAGTACCGATCCGATACCGTCTGAGCAAGCGACCGGGTATTTTGACAGGGCTATAGCTCTGGACGCCGACTATGCCGATGCCTGGGCCGCAAAGGGACGAGCTACACATCTGCTAGCATGGGGAAACCTTGGTCATCCACAGATACCCGCTGTAGTGTACCCCGATGCCATCTCAGCCTACAGGAAAGCATTGGAGATTGAGCCCCAGCACGCTTCCGCCCTGGGATGGCTGGGAGAACTGCTCATGCTGAACGACTTCAAATGGGCCCAGGGCCTGCAACTGATGAAACAGTCTCTTGCCATAAACCCCAATGATGCCGCCATCCTGTCCAAGTACGGCATCTATATGGAAAAGATGAACCTGGAAGGCTCTCAGGAGATTCTGGAAAGAGCTTTTCACCTGGACCCATTCGGTGTTACACCCACTCTGGCACGCGCCAACCATCTGGCTCGAGCAGGCCGTTGGCAGGATGCCGCAGTCGTAGCGGAGACCGTCCTGGTAGGCAACCGGGACGGGTATGCGCCCAATAGTTACGCCGCCATGTTCAACCTGGGAGCCGCCCTGCTAAACGCCGCTGATGAGCACATTCGCGAGTCACGGCTGGACGCCGCTGAAGAGCAGGTCCGCAAGGCACGATTGGTGGGGCACCCTGTCGACTTTAGTCTTGATTATATGGAGATGGCGATTGATGGCGTTCGCAACAATACGCGGCTTCCCTGGGCGAAGATATTGGATCGGGCGCAAACAGAACACCTCAACAGGCTGCTGATTTACGCGTTATATGAACCATGGAAAGATAGCAAAATGATGGTGGCGGCATTCGATCTTGCCATCGAACAGCGAGATAACGACATATGTGGAGTTTTCTTCGGTCCGAAACCACCGCGACTTCCGGATGCGGACTGGCAGCGCATGAAGCAAATCACTGGTGTGACGAAGTTTCAATCAACCCGCTAAAGGTTGGCGACAAATGAACTCCTCTAAATCGAAGCATTCTGCCTCCGCAATTCACACCACAGCTCTACTCCCAGCTGAAAATACACTTGTCCTAAGGTGTGTATGGCGAAGCGGCGACGATCAATGTCCTCAGCCTGAAGAAGTTTATTTATCAGTGCCATCGGGGAAATTCAGTCCCAGGGCGTTAATGAAGTAGAAGGCCAGCAACAGGTGACCGTGCCGTGTTGGATGGATACCGTCGCCGGTATCGTCGTAAGGGAATGGTGGGTCCAGTATCTGCGCACCGTACTCATTCGCAATTTCGGTGATAGTGTCGCGCATTGCCTGCATTAAATGTGCCTGTGGGTGGTTGGCAAAGTAGACAGGAAGCACCAGGTATACCTTGAAACCCCTGGACTGCAGGAAGGCCACCTCGGACCTGCAGAACATTGCGGCGTGCTCTGGCGATCCGCCAGAACCGGCATCGTTTGTTCCCAACCATATGACGACACCCCACTCGCCACCATACGGCCTGATGTGACGGGGGGAGTCTATGTCGATCATTCGAAGCCCGGGTTGTGCGGATATCTGGAAATTGGCAAACTCGGCCTTGTGGATTAAATTGGCCCAGGAATAGTTAGGGCTCGTTAGACTGTCGCCGAATACCAGGAAGTTCTGGGTGGTATCAGCCCGGGCCACTACTGAGAATAAGATGCATAGAAGGCAGGCGCAGGAAATAAACCGACACTGTGCCCAGAGATCGCTCATTTGGCGCCTTTCAGTTAGCCTTTTGTCACCTGTGGGATCTGACTTGTCCTCTTTCATTTGACTACCCCTCCATTGCTTGGCCACCACATTGTCGGCTGCGGCTCAGTACCAGTGTCAGGTAGCTGCGGGGGAATTACTGGATCAAAGAAGGAGCAAAAGAGGAAAAAAAGGCGACCGAGTGCGGACCAAAACGCGGCCGCGCCCAGGGCTTGAATTAAACAAACAAAATCAATAGCTTGAAACTGGGAAATATGGGGTTAGGAAATATGGGGTCAAAGCCCTTTTTTGATGTCCGATTCGATCATATGCTTCAAGTATGGACAAGGGTTTGAGGCCGCCTAAGCGCCCTACGGCGCCCCAGCGCAACCAGTATGAGGGCGGGAACAAACATAGCCATGGAATAGAACATATTGGGTATGCCCAGGCTAAGGTCGTTGAGCAGAACCGAGGTTATGGTGAAGGCCATGGCGCTATTTTGCAGGCCTGCTTCTATCACGATGGTAAAAACCTTGTGTTCAGGGAGGGCTGCGAGCTTTGCGATGGTAAAGCTCAACAGGGAGATTGCGATCATCAACGCGATCACTGGCGGCCCCACCGCAGCGAAGGATATTGCAATATCTTCGCCTCTGGACGACCAGACATAGACAATATAAACAAGCAATAAGGACGAACACAGGGCGGAAAGTGGTGATGATATTTTGTCTGCCAGGGTACTGGAAAACCGACGTACCAACATGCCCAGAGCAACAGGTATCAGTGTCATGGAGGCGAGAAAAACTATGGTCTGCATGACGGGTAAGGACATGGAAGTGGAGTCAATGCCAACGCTGTATTGAACCCAGTTTATCATTAAGGGCAAGCTGAATACGCTGATTAAGCTGCTGATTACGGTCAAGCTAATAGATAGGGCTCCATCGCCCCGCGCCAGATAGCTAATATAATTTGACATGACCCCGCCTGGACTAAGACACAGAATCATGAACCCCATGGTCATCGCCGGGCTAAGTGAGAATATCAAGCACAGTAGATAGCCCACCGCGGGCAATAGCATCATCTGACAAAAAATACCCACGATTGCCGCTCGGGGAGTTTGTACAACCTTTGCAAAATCAGTTGTAGAAAGCGTTAGGCCCATGGTGAACATCATCAGGGCAAGCATTACTAGCAGTAGATAATTCATTCGGCCAGTCTGTAGGATTAAATTGTTAGAGGCAAGACAGATACCGCCTCAGGGTTGCCCTCATTGCGGCAGTATATTGCGCCCATCGAGGCGCAGCGAAGACACAACTTCTCTTGCGCCACGCTGCGCCTATAGGATTGCGTAGTTCACCCGGCGACTAGCTACTGTAGCCCGCCCTAAAACTCCCAGGGACTATAGGCCTCAAAGCTCTCACTGGGCTTACTGATGCTGGCATGCGGAAACCCATCGAACAGGCGAAGAAAATCGTCGTGTTCGATTTCTATCAGCGACTCGTGATCGCCCGCCTCGAAAAACAAACTTTCATGTTGTGACAGTTCATCGTCCCAGACCATATCCATGTGGTAAGCCTGGCCAAAACCGGGCACCGCGCCCAGTTCGCAGTCGCGGAAGACATCGCCAAGCTCGGCCTCACTGGCTAGCACTGGATCGGTAGCGACACCGTCGCGGACCCCACCCAGGTCCACCTGGTTGCAAGCCGGAGTCAGAGCCATCAGATAGCGGCCGTTCCCGCGGTCTCGCAGGAGCACCGATTTGACGACTCTCTTCATGGGTATATGGGCAGCCTGGGCTGAGTCTGCCGCTGTGTGGGAGTGCCGGTGAGGCACCAGTCGATATTCTGTCTGGCTAACGGTGAGGAAATTGGTAAGTCGGTTGGCAACACTCATGGGGAATCCTCCATGTAGTGAATGAACCTCTCAGTATGGCAGTTTATCGGCGAACGTCTAATCGCCTCAAGTTGAGCCCAGTTCGGTCCCAGCTCGGAGTTCGGTTTCGTTCGCCCTGCCCTACCTCATCAGCAAAATCCGTTACCTTTCGTCCAGTTACAGCCAGTTACTGCCACCTAACCAGTCGGCACCGGGCGGTGGGCTCCGAGCTTCTTTATGGTGAAGGTATTCACCCAACGACAAC
>JBALVT010000231.1:0-5972 GCA_036961345.1 Halioglobus sp. | reverse complement strand
TTCTTCGGAGTTGGTGCAGTCTGCCTCGTCCCTGTTGTCCACCATTACGGCCCAGGCAGGTGTGGTCACAGTCCCCAAACAAGAGGCCCACCAGCTGCGGCAGGTAGAGTTTCTGCCGCTTTCTGGTGACCGCGTATTGGTCATTCTGGTGGTGAATGAACGGGAAGTGCAAAATCGCATTATTCACACGGTTCGCAAGTACACTGAGTCTGAGCTGAAACAGGCCGCGGTGCTGGTGAACCAGCGTTTTGCCGGGCAACCACTGAATCTGGTACAGGAGCAAATATTGCGGGAGATGCGTGATGCGCGCTCGCAAATAGACAGTTATCTGGAGGCCTCGCTAGACCTCGCCAGTAGGGCCCTGAGCCCCGAGGGCGATAAAAAGATCGAAGATGAATACCTGATGGCCGGTGAATCGCACCTGCTTGAAGGGGCCAATGCCGACGAGATGGGCAAGCTGCAGGGTCTGTTTGAAGCGTTCGAGAAAAAGAAAGACCTGCTGCACCTGTTGGAGCGCTGCTCAAGAGCCGAGGGCATCCAGATATTCATTGGCGAGGAGGCCGGATATGAGGTTTTTGGCGATTACAGCGTCATTACAGCCCCCTATCATGACGGCGGCAATACCCTGGGTGTGCTGGGGGTAATCGGGCCCACGCGCATGGCCTATGAGCAAGTGATTCCTATCGTTGATGTCACCGCTAAAATGCTCAGCGCAGCCCTCTCAAAATAGGCTCAGCTGCTGCCCGCAGGGCCAGTGCTGGTCTGGCTTTGGCACTTTTTACAAAAATCCGCACTTGTTGCCCCCGGCAGGCTTGAAAAAGCTTCCAAATACCCCCATATGGTCTGCATCGGCAAGCGTAATATGGAGTATGAGAGTGTCTGAACAAGAATCCAAACAAACACAAACTGACGAAGAATTGCTGGCAGAAGCAGCTCAGGCAGCAGCCGAAGCGGGTGTTGAACCCGCCGAAGACGCTGCAGCAGAAGGCGAATTGGATCTGTCTCTAGAAGAGATGGTGGGCCAGTTGCAAGAAGATGTTCTGGCAGCGCGTGATGCGGGCCTTAGAGCCCAGGCCGACGCCCAGAACGTAAAGCGCCGTGCGGAACAGGATGTCGAAAAAGCCCGTAAATTTGCACTGGAGCGCTTTGCCGGTGATTTACTGCCCGTAGTCGACAATCTGGAGCGCTCGCTGGAAGCTGCCTCCGGTGCTGACGAGTTGTCCAAATCGATCGCCGAGGGTGTGGAACTCACGCTTAAAAGCCTGACCGATGCTATGAAAAAATACAATATTGAAGCCGTGGATCCTGAGGGCGAGCCCTTTGACCCGCAGTTGCACCAGGCAATGACTATGGTGGAAAACGCCGATATGGAACCCAATACCGTGATGGCCGTGATGCAAAAGGGTTATACCCTGAACGGCCGCCTGATTCGCCCGGCAATGGTTATGGTCACCAAGGCTGCTGGCTGATAATTAGACACCGGGAGGCCTTGAAAAAGGTAACCAGGAGTCCCATATATTCATACATCAGCAAAGCAGTAGAACATTACCTTATTGAAATAGGCCGGCTCAAACCGGCCGGAAAAACTGGAGAGAAACAATGGGAAAGATAATTGGTATTGACCTTGGTACAACCAACTCCTGTGTATCGGTGTTGGACGGCGATAAGCCACGGGTTATTGAGAACTCAGAAGGCGATCGCACAACCCCTTCCATCGTCGGTTACACCGAGGAAGGCGAAGTACTGGTAGGCCAGAGCGCCAAGCGCCAGGCCGTAACGAATCCTCACAACACACTGTACGCGGTGAAACGTCTTGTGGGCCGTAAGTTCAAAGATGATGTTGTGCAAAAAGACATCTCTATGGTGCCCTACAAGATCATAGCAGCTGACAACGGCGACGCCTGGGTACAGGTTAAAGACGACAAAATGGCACCGCCGCAGGTTTCTGCTGAAGTGCTGATGAAAATGAAGCGTACCGCCGAGGAATTCCTGGGCGAGACGGTTACTGAAGCGGTTATTACCGTACCTGCCTATTTTAATGATTCCCAGCGTCAGGCAACCAAGGACGCGGGCAGAATTGCCGGTCTGGAAGTTAAGCGTATTATTAACGAGCCGACGGCTGCGGCACTGGCTTACGGCATGGACAAGGCCAAAGGCGATCACACTATTGCGGTGTATGACTTAGGTGGTGGTACTTTCGATATCTCTATCATCGAAATTGCCGAAGTAGACGGCGAGCACCAGTTTGAAGTGCTCTCGACCAACGGGGACACATTCCTCGGTGGTGAAGATTTCGATATGCGCCTGATCGAGTATTTGGCAGAGCAGTTCAAGAAAGAAAGCGGCATAGACTTGCACAATGACCCGCTGGCACTGCAACGCTTGAAGGAAGCTGCCGAGAAAGCCAAGATTGAGCTTTCAACGGCACAGCAAACTGAAGTGAATCTGCCTTATATTACGGCCGACGCCTCGGGGCCCAAGCACCTGGTTGTGAAATTGTCTCGCGCCAAGCTGGAGTCTTTGGTGGAAGAGCTGGTATCTCGCTCAATGGATCCGGTTAAGCAGGCACTTAAGGATGCTGATCTGAGCCCCAGCGATATCGACGACGTTATTTTGGTCGGTGGCCAAACACGTATGCCGATGGTACAAAAAGTGGTTGCAGACTACTTTGGCAAAGAGCCACGCAAAGACGTAAACCCCGATGAAGCAGTTGCCATGGGTGCGGCGATTCAGGGCGCAGTATTGTCTGGCGATGTGACTGACGTATTGCTGCTGGACGTTACCCCGCTGACTCTGGGTATTGAGACCATGGGCGGTGTTGCCACAGCATTAATCGAAAAGAACACGACTATCCCTACCAAGAAGTCGCAAATATTTTCAACCGCTGATGACAACCAGTCAGCTGTAACCATTCACGTGGTTCAGGGTGAACGCAAACAGGCTACCGGGAACAAATCCCTGGGGCGCTTTGACCTTGCGGATCTGCCACCGGCTCCACGTGGTATGCCTCAGATCGAGGTTACCTTCGACCTGGACGCCAACGGTATTTTGCATGTGTCGGCCCAGGACAAGGCGACCGGTAAAGAGCAGTCTATTCGCATCACAGCCTCTGGTGGCTTGAGCGATGAAGAGATCGATGCAATGGTAACCGATGCCGAAGCTAACGCTGAAGCCGATGCCAGGTTCGAAGAGCTTATTACCGCGCGCAACACCTGCGAAGGTTTGGTGAATGCAGCCAAGAAAACAGTTGAAGAAGCTGGCGAGCACGCAAGTGATGAAGAGAAGGCAGCGATTGAAGCGGCCGTATCTGAAGCAGAAGAAGTGCTTAAAGGTGACGACAAGGAAGCGATCGAAGCAGCGGCTACCAAGCTGACTGAAGTGACCAGCCCTGTTGCGCAAAAGATGTACGCAGCGCAAGCCGCTGAAGCGGAATCAGCAGCCTCCGGTGGTGAAGAGCCCAGTGGTGAAGCGCCCGCCGATGACGCAGTAGATGCTGAGTTTGAAGAAGTTAAGGAAGACCAGAAGTAAGGTGTAACACTTCTGTCACGGGGCGGGCTTCGGCCTGCCTCTTCAATTACCATGACTGCGCGGGCCTTGATTGCCCGCGTAGTCATATCAGAAATAGCGGTTAAATACGCCCAAGCGAGCCATGTCAAAACGAGATTATTACGAGATACTCGGTGTCGATAAAAACACTGACCCGAAGGACGTTAAGAAAGCTTACCGTCGTGTAGCAATGAAGTTCCACCCTGACCGTAACCCCGATGACCCCAAGGCTGAGGACAAATTCAAGGAGGCCACAGAGGCCTACGATGTGCTCATGGATGCAGAAAAGCGCGAGGCTTATGACCGTTTCGGTCACGCTGGCGTTGACGCCAGTATGGGCGGTGGTGGCGGAGCTGGTGGCAACTTCAGCGATGTATTTGGCGATGTATTTGGTGACATTTTTGGTGGTGGGGGCGGTGGCCGTGGTCGCGGTGGTCCTCAGCGCGGTTCAGACTTGCGTTATACGCTGGATATTTCCCTGGAAAATGCCGTTAGGGGCACCACGGTAGAAATACGCGTGCCCGCATTATCCGGTTGTGATACCTGCGACGGATCAGGCGCAGCGAAAGGCAGTAAGGCCACCACCTGTGGTACCTGTGGTGGTGCCGGGCAAGTGCGCATGCAGCAGGGTTTTTTCCAGGTTCAGCAAACCTGTCCCACCTGCCGTGGCAAGGGCAAGAGTATTTCCGATCCCTGCCGCAGTTGTCACGGTCAAGGCCGGGTAGAACGTACAAAAACACTGTCTGTTAAAGTGCCGCCTGGTGTGGACACCGGCGATCGCATTCGTCTGTCTGGCGAAGGTGAAGCGGGGCCAGACGGTGGTCCCAATGGCGATTTATTTGTACAGATGTCTGTGCAGCAGCATGCGATTTTTGAACGCGACGGCAAAAACCTGTACTGCGAAGTGCCGATTACCTTTGCCGACGCCGCACTTGGCGGTGAGCTTGAAGTGCCGACACTCGATGGCCGGGTCAAACTGAAGATCCCTTCAGAAACACAAACGGGCAAATTATTCCGTCTGCGTGGCAAGGGCGTAAAACCCGTGCGAGGCGGCAGTGTAGGTGATTTGCTGTGCCGCGCTACCATAGAGACACCAGTGCATTTGAATAAACGCCAAAAAGAACTGCTCAAAGAACTGCACGAGAGCATGGGTGAGGGCGGCAAAGCGCAATCACCCAAGCAGGCCAGCTGGTTTGAAGGCGTAAAAAGCTTCTTTGATGATATGAAACTATGACGATTAGAGTGGGAATAACCGGTGCTGCCGGTCGTATGGGGCGAACCCTGATAGAGGCGCTCAACCAGGCCAGCTACGATGTGGAACTGGCTGCGGCACTGGAGCAACCCGATAGCTCTCTGCTGGGAGCAGATGCAGGTGAGTTGGCCGGTCTGGGGAAAAATGGGATAGTGGTGGTCGGTTCTTTGGCGCAAGTAATTGACCAAATTGATGTGCTCATTGATTTTACCGTGCCCGCTGCCACCGTTGCCAACGCCAAACTGTGTGGCAAAAATGGCAAGGCCATGGTCATAGGTACCACCGGATTTTCACACGATCAGCAGGCTGAACTGGATGAGGCTACCGCCAATATACCCGTGTGCAGGGCGACCAATTTCAGCACCGGGGTAAACCTGTGTTTTCAATTGCTGGATATGGCTGCACGTGTGCTGGGTGATGATGTCGATATAGAGGTATATGAAGCCCATCACCGCCACAAAGTGGATGCACCCTCTGGTACTGCTCTGAGTATGGGCGGGGTGGTCGCTAATGCTTTGGGTCGAGATCTTGCCGAGGTGGCCGTTTACGGTCGCGAAGGTCAGACCGGCCCCCGCGATCGCGAGACTATCGGTTTTGCCACAGTGCGCGCCGGCGATATCGTCGGTGATCATACGGTAACGTTTGCGGCAGATGGGGAACGGATCGAGATTACCCATAAATCTTCCAGCCGAATGTCATTTGCACGCGGCGCGGTGCGCGCTGCAAATTGGCTGTCGGGCAGTAAGCCCGGACTATACGACATGCAGGACGTTCTCGGTCTTAAAGGTCAGGCATAAATAACAGATACAATTAGTAGAGACGGAGCAACCAGTGAACGAATTCATTGTAAATATAGACGAAACCAATGCAGCGCAGTTACTGATTGAAGAGTCGAACAATCGGCCGGTAGTCGTAGATTTTTGGGCCGATTGGTGTGAGCCATGCAAGGTCTTGATGCCGATGCTGGAAAAAATCGCCAATGAATATCAGGGTGCGTTTTTGTTGGCCAAGGTGAATGCCGACGAGCAACAGGCCATAACTCAGCAATTTGGTGTACGCAGTTTACCCACGGTTATGGTCATTCAAAATGGACAACCCGTGGACGGCTTTGCCGGCGCACAGCCCGAAACTGAAGTGCGTAAAATGCTCGAAAAATACCTGCCCAAGCCCTGGG
>JBALVT010000230.1:0-5973 GCA_036961345.1 Halioglobus sp. | reverse complement strand
CTCTGAAATCCGGAGCTGTCAGCATAACCAAGACTGTGAGCTATTTGTGTGACTGATAGCATAGGGTCACCTAGGTAGCGGCGAGCGTGTATTTCGCGCACCTGGTCGAGCAATTGCTGGTAGGTCCAACCTTGGTCTAGCAGCTTGCGACTGAGCGTTCTGCTGCTGCAGTGCAATTGCTTGGCAGTTTTATCAAGTGGTGGTGGTTCAGCAGGGTTGTCGACAATTATCTGCCAGACCCGCCAGGCGACATCGCCTTGATTGCGTGAGATGCTTTTCTTTTCACACATTGCCTCATAAAGTGCGGCACTTCGTGGGCTTGCCTGCGGTAGCGCTTGATCCAGAACAGCGGCGTCGAAAAATAGCGCAGTGGCGGCCGAGTCAAACTGTATCGAGCAATTAAAAACGGTCTCATAAAGCTCTGCGTGCGGCGGAGCGGGGTAATCGCAATGCAAGCGTGTGATGGGCAGGTTTTTACCCAAAACCCACCGACAAGTCGTGACTATATTTGCCAATATATCTTCAACAGCGAGTAAGCGCAGTTCTCCCAGGCTGGCCTGCGCCTGAATCTGGTAGCATCCCTCGCCCTTAAATTCACTGAATGAAGTAACGATTTGGCCACCCGAAAAACGGCCAGAGTAATTCTGATAGCGCAGGCCGACAGCGCTTGATTCACGTAATGTTGCGCTGGATATCATCAGGTAAGCCAGCTGGTCAAGCGTTGCCATCGATCGATGAAGGCCAATCCGCAGGCCCAAAGCGGTGTCCTTGCTCGCCACCAGAGCATCCCTGAGAACGCCGCAATGCTGGTCTGCCGTGACTGCGCTATCTGGGTTTTGTAATTGCTCCGACCTAATTCGATTTTTTTTCGTGAGCGCCTCAGTGTCAAGGCCCAGAGAAGACAAAAAGTCGAGCAACCAGGTCATATAACGTGCATCGGTATTGATGGCATTAGCTCCAATTAATGGTGAGGCGATGACGTGACATAGCGTCGCAAAAAAACATCCACCGTATCAATAACTGCAGCACTACCACGACTGAGCCAACCCTCATTGTTGATAGCATATCAGAACTGTGCCCTGATCTGATTGGAAGACAGCAATGTACTCATAAGCGTCGACGTTTTTGGTAACGGGTGTTTGTCTCAGTTCCGGCCATCGCAGAGTTGATTTAGAATGCAGTGAGCAGATAGCGAAGCTGCAGCCACGAAGCAAAATGCCTATGTTTTCGACCTCATATGTTCTATGTTCTAGTGCAAAAGCCTCCGATACTATCTCCTGGGCTGAAGTAAGTCCGCGAGCCAAAAATGGTATGAGGAAGCGCTGAGGTGATCGAGTCCTCAACCGGCTACACCCGTCTTTTTTGATTCGTAGCCTGATGATTCCAGCCGCTCGCATCGCGCAGAACTTTGGGTTTCTATAACCGCACAAACCGTATGATATTGTCTGAAAAAACAAGGAAACCACAATGAAAAAGACCTTCCCACAGCTAACACAACCTGGCCGCATCGGATCAATGCAGTTAAAAAATCGGATGTTGGTCACGGCGATGGGGGTCAATCTGGCTGAAGCGGATGGTAGCTGCGGAGATCGGATTATTGCGTTTCACGAGCGTCAGGCGCAAGGCGGTGCGGGGATGATCGTGCTTGGAGTTGCGGGCGTTGGCTGGCCTCATGGTGGCAACCAGCCGCGTCAGATTGCAATCTCGGATGATCGCCATATACCCGGTTTGGCGCGTTTGGCTGATGCAGTGCACAAGCACGGCACTAAACTGGCGACCCAGTTGCACCACGGTGGTTTAGTGGCGGTGCAGGATATGAAGGAAGGTCGGCCCGTCTGGATACCCTCGATGCCAGCGCCTTCGGTCAGTGATCTGGGTTCCAGTTTATTGGAAAGCGAGATGCAAGCGTTCCAGAGCCCGGGAGCGCCGCCGCCGAACTTGCACGTGATGATTCAAGAGGATATCGACACCCTGGTTGAGCTTTTTGCAGCCGGCGCGGACCGGGCAAAGCGTGCAGGTATTGACGGTGTAGAAATTCATGGTGGCCACGGATACATTATTTCCGAATTTCTGTCTCCGGCGCTTAATCAGCGCGAAGACAAGTACGGTGGCAGCTTGGAAAACCGGGCGCGTCTGCTTTTGGAAATTATTGGGGCGGTTCGAGAGCGTGTCGGAAAACACTATCCGGTATGGGTAAAACTCGATTCGGAAGAGTTTGGAAAATCCGAGGGAATAACGCTGCGCGATGCGCGCAAAACTGCAGTTATGGTGGAGGCGGCAGGTGTCGATGCCATTACTGTGTCGGCATATCACGATACTAGTCGCGGGGCGTTACACTCAGAATCCAATATTCCTCATACCCCCGACAGGCTGGTGAAAAACGCCGCCTCGATTAAAAACAGTGTGGGGATTCCAGTGATTACCTCCGGGCGCATTGAACCGGAGGCGGGCAATAAGCATATAGGCCAGGGCAAGTTTGATTTCCTGGGAATGGGGCGCAAACTGCTCGCAGACCCGGACCTGCCCAATAAAGTCTGCGCCGGTACGCCCGAAGATATTCGTCCGTGTGTCTACTGTTACTGCTGTGTCAGTCAAATCTATGTGTTGCAGCCCGTCAAGTGCGCGGTCAATCCCGAAACAGCGCATGAGCGTGAACGCGGGCTTATCGCGATCGAAAAGTCCCAGCATATTGCCGTAATCGGCGGCGGCCCTGCAGGCATGGAAGCCGCTCGCAGGCTCGCTATTCGTGGCTTCAGGGTGAGTTTGTTTGAACGAGGCAAACGTCTCGGCGGTACCCTGCAGTTTGCCGGCTTAGCCTATCGTCCCAATGAAAATTTAATGAACTGGCTTCGACTGCAGATCGAAAAATCGAGCGTTGAGGTTCATCTGAATACTGAAGCTACTCCACAGCAACTGGCACAATTTTCAGTCGATGAAGTTGTGGTGGCCACGGGAGCCCAGCGTGGTATGCCGGACATTCCGGGGGCAGAACAGGACTTTGTTTTTAGTGGGGAGGAAATGCGCGCACTGGTGTTGTCTGAGAAACACCCGGAACTGCAGCGCAAAACATCGGCCTTCACCCGGTTGATGGCCGATGCGGGCGCTGCCACTCGTCTTAGTAGTATTCCTCAGGTAGTGCGACAAGTTTCTCGTATTTGGCTCCCGCTGGGACAAAGAATTACGATTATTGGCGCCGAACTTGTCGGTCTTGAGCTTGCGGAATTTCTCGCTGAGCGCGGCAGAGACGTCACCGTCATCGACAGTGTGCCTCAGGCGGGTAAGGGTTTGTATCTCGTTCGCCGAATGCGTTTGCTCGACGAGTTGAACCACCTGGGTGTCACGCTAATTACCAAGGCCGAAGATATCGCTATAGAAGAGCGGAGTATCAGCTATCGCAACTATCGGGGACAGCGTCGCAGTCTTGAGGCTGACCACATTATTGTAGCGCAAGGAGCCTCTGGCGATACCGCGCTGGCTGAACAGTTCACAGCAGCCGGTTTTCAGACTCATACTATCGGTGACTGCAACGGCGTGGGTTACATCGAAGGTGCTATGGAATCCGCGGCGGTACTTGTAGCTCAATTGGGTTGAGCTGTAGTGTGGTTATTGGCAACTAGCTGTATACGGCGATTCGAATCAGTTAGGCAGGCACAACACGCTTTTCCCTAGAACTCAAAGGTCATCGTCGTCCAGATCGGGTCTCCGGCAATGTTCTGAGATACGGGTGCGGCACCGGCGTTAAATAAAGGGCTCTCTATTGCCTCGGCCGCCTTCTCCTCATTTTTAGCTTCCTGACGGAAGTCATTACTGGGGAAACCTACAATGTGAAGCCCCTGGTTGCGGTACTGCTGGTGACGAGCCTCAAGGCCCTTGAATTGTTTGGTGTAGCCACAGTGGCTCGCGGTATTGATTATGAGTATGGGCTGGCCGGTGGCAATTTCACACAGGTTAACCACTTCTTTGGAATGCAACTTCTGCATCTCATGATTGAGGTAATTGGGACAGTCCGCCTGAGCGGCGCTGGCGGTGAGGAGGGACACCAGAACTAGTCTATACATTGTGAATACCCTTTATATGAATTTTTTCGGTCAGTGTGCTGCCCGTTTTTGACAGAAAATGTAGTCGTCTCTCAGCAAATACCTGTATGGCTGGGACGGTCGCTGGCGTAGTTGCCTTTGCGCTCAATGACATACCACAGATAGCAGCGTGAAAAGATGCCGTTCAGGATCAGGCAAATGGAAACAGCCATGACTGTCCACTCGATGCCATTTAAGTGGGGCTGAGAAATAGCCCATATGCCGAAGCAAAGACCAAATATTAGTCGTGCTACGCGTTCTACGTTACCCAGGTTTTTTTCAATCATGGTTTTATCACCTTGTGTGTTAGTGAGAGGGTATACGCAGACATGTGTTAATCGGTTTCATACTGCAGCATAAAAAAAACTAATGACAAGATAACTGCAGTTCATGGGCTGGCGCTCTCAATTCCCACTTTGACCTCTGCGCAGGCATAAAAACTGTTCAATTAGATCCAATTGCGAGGGGGTACCGTACAGACATAGGAGCTTTCATCAATCAGAGGAATGGCCATGAAGAAATTTGGACTTTGGATTTACGATAGTTATCAGTACATATTTGACTCCAGTAAAAACCCACTAAGGCACATCCCTGACCCGACCAGCAGGATGTTCATTATGACAATCCTGGCTTTTATGTGGAGTGGCGCCTTTGCGGCCTATATCGGAAGTATTATGTACTTCGGTATAAGCATAGCCGCGCACATTATATTGATACTGATGTTTTTCTTTACCGTCGCGGTGTTCTATGACGCAGAAAAAAATCAAAGTTCATGGTTGCTCAGGCTTCGACGGGATAATGAATAGGATGAAATCGGCGTAAAAATCAACGGCGAGCAACACTACCTTCTCCGTTTAGTGCCACGCGGAGGGCTCTTTGCAAATTGTTGGTGTCTGCTTCAAACTCGAATGATTATCCACCAATAAGTAACGAGTATGACTGACTACATACATATAATCGTAGATTCACCGCTAGAAGGTGTTTCGCGTATCACACTGAACCGTCCCGACTCCCGTAACGCGCTTAACAATGTAATCCGTGGTGAGATTTATCGGACCCTTGAAGCCAATGATAATGATGATGCCGTCCGTGTGACTATTATTCGTGGCGCCGGCCAGGCGTTTTGCGCCGGATATGATCTCAAGGGAAACAGCGATGAAGATAGGCCCTTCCATACGGCTGGCGGGGACGGCAGCTGGGCCCGACACGTGGTAGAGGGCGCCTTCAGGGTCTGGGATCTCGCAAAACCTGTCATCGCCCAGGTACATGGGTATTGTCTTGCAGGTGGTACCGAGCTTGCCACATCCTGCGATCTCGTATACGTGGCTGAAGATGCAAAGATTGGTTACCCGGTTATCAGAAGCATGAGTCCCCCGGACAACCAGTTCTTCCCCTGGGTGGTGGGTATGAGAAACGCCATGGAAATGATGCTTACGGGGGACGCTATCAGTGGTACAGATGCGGCAAACTACGGATTTGCCAATCGTGCATTCCCGGCTGGCGACCTTGAAGAGGAAGTCATGAAAGTTGCTGAAAAAATTGCGAAGATTCCACCTGATATCGAGCAAATGAACAAGCGCGCAGTTCATCGACAGATGGAGTTGATGGGCATGAGGGCCGCGATCAGGCAAGGAACTGAGATACAGGCCTTAGCTTTTCATACAGAGTCGACGAGAGCTCACTTCAAAGAACTGGCTGGAGATTTGACGGAGGCACTGTCAAAAAGGGATGGCAAGTTCGGGGACTACCGGACATCAGCTAAGAAAGATTAAGTGGCTTGTCCCTTTCCAGGCCTCACCCTGGTATTTAATTTCGGCAGGCACTTGGTCTCAGCCCATCATTTTCAGGATGTCAGGGGGAGTGCGCTGCATCGAAACGATGGCTGTTAATGTAATGC
>JBALVT010000022.1:0-33589 GCA_036961345.1 Halioglobus sp. | reverse complement strand
GGGAAAGTGCCAGAGGTAAAATGAATAGGAGATTAGGCCCAGACCCACAAAAATTCGACCACCCAGAATTCGAGTAAACGAAGAACCGGGATCAGAAAACCAAATGATCAACATAGAGCCAATAACCGGCACCAGCGTTACGTATGAAGGATGTTGTGTTTGCTCATCAAACACCAATACCGAAAGGAATATCAACCCAAGACCCACCGCCGGCATCGACCACGCCGCGAAACCGCCAGGAGCTCTCCCGCGCTGCAGCTCCAGTAGCGCCAGAATTGAACCGGCTAATAATTCCCAACCGCGGAAAGGCAGTAAAAAAAAGGCCGCCTCAGGCGTTTGGGCGCTGCCGATCTGAGCAATTTGCAAACAGATGACAAAACCGAGCAACAATATGCTCAGAGCGTGCTGTTTGGCAAACCTCCAGACCAGCAACAGAAAAACCGGGAACAACACATAGAACTGTTCCTCTACGGATAAACTCCAGGTATGTAATAGCGGCTTTAGTGCACTGGGTTCGGCGGTATAGCTATCTTCACGCCAGAACCAAATATTGGAGCCAAAAAATAGCGAGGATAAAAGCGAGCCCGCATATTCCTTCATCGCCTTGGGCAGTAAATAAAGCCAGGCAAAAGGCAGCGTGGCCGCCATTACGGTAAATAAGGCTGGTAGTATTCTCCTTGCTCGTCGCTCATAAAAGCGCTGGAAACTAAAACTCTCGCGCTTGATCTCGCGAACAATTATTGACGTTATCAGGTAGCCAGAAATAACAAAAAAAACATCAACACCGATGTAACCACCGGTGAACGGATCACCACCAAAAATGGCAAATTCGGCGTGATATAAAACCACCGCAAGAACAGCGATGGCGCGTAAGCCGTCAATTTCCGGACGATAGGCTAGCTTCACTATTTTGCAACAACCGCTATGCGGCGCTTTGTTATTCCCACTCGATAGTCGCAGGAGGTTTGCTGCTGACATCATAGGTAACTCGGGAAACCCCCGAAATTTCATTGATAATACGATTGGATGTGCGCTCGAGCAGATCGTAGGGAAGATGGGCCCAGCGTGCGGTCATAAAATCGATCGTCTCAACGGCGCGTAGCGCGATAACGTACTCATAGCGACGCGCATCACCTACAACACCGACCGATTTAACCGGCAGAAAGACGGCAAAAGCCTGACTGGTTTTGTGATACCAGTCCGCCGCATGCAGTTCATCCATAAAAATCGCGTCCGCCAGACGCAGTAAATCGGCGTACTCGCGTTTAACTTCGCCAAGAATACGCACGCCCAGCCCTGGACCGGGAAACGGATGCCGATACACCATGTCATAGGGCAGACCCAGCTCCAGGCCAACCTGACGTACTTCATCTTTGAACAGTTCGCGCAGAGGCTCAACCAATTCGAAACTCATATCTTCTGGCAGACCACCAACATTGTGGTGGGACTTAATCACGTGTGCCTTGCCACTGTTGGCACCGGCAGATTCAATCACGTCCGGATAGATAGTGCCTTGAGCAAGCCATTTAACTTCAGTTAATTTTTCAGCTTCGGCATCAAACACGTCGATAAAGGTATTGCCAATGACCTTTCTCTTTTGTTCCGGATCAGAAACGCCCTGCAGTCGATCGAGAAAGAGGTCCGCCGAATTGCTGCGGATGACCTTAACCCCCATGTTGGCGGCAAACATTTCCATGACCTGCTCGCCCTCGTTAAGTCGCAGCAGGCCATTGTCTACAAACACACACGTTAACTGGTCACCGATGGCACGGTGCAACATGGCTGCGACCACCGAGGAGTCCACTCCCCCGGAAAGCCCCAGCAGCACTTTGTCATCGCCTACCTGGGCCTTTACCCGGGCGATGGCATCCTGGGCAATATTCGCTGGCGTCCACAGTACCTGGCAGCCACATAGCTCGAGGGCAAAATGCTCAAAAATACGTTTGCCTTGCAAAGTATGTGTGACTTCTGGATGAAACTGTATACCGTAAAAAGGCTTGGTTTTGTGCGCCATTCCGGCTATTGGACAGCTTTGCGTTTCGGCGGTGAGCTGAAAATCCGCCGGCAGTTCCACGACTTTATCACCGTGGCTCATCCAGACGTCCAACAGGGACTCCCCATCGGAGCCTATATGATCACTGATATCGTGTAATAACCCGCCCTGTACAACCCGACGAATCTGCGCGTAGCCAAACTCGCTGGTATCTGACCCCTCAACTTTGCCACCAAACTGTTCGGCCATGGTCTGCATACCGTAACAAATACCCAGCACCGGTATACCCATGTCAAAAACGCATGCTGGTGCCCGGGGAGAATCCCCTACGGTCACAGACTCCGGGCCACCAGAGAGAATAATGCCATGGGGTTTGAAGGCTTTGATAGCCTCTTCGGGCATGTCATAGGCGCGAATTTCGCTGTAGACACCCACTTCACGAATCCGTCTGGCTATCAATTGTGTGTACTGGGAGCCAAAGTCCAGAATAAGAATTTTCTGGGCATGTATGTCTGCGCTCATGTGCGCTCCTGAAAGAAAAAGTAAAAAGAAGGGGGCAGAATCAAAAAGAGGCCCGCAGGCCTCGCGTTAACGCACCGGATAATTCGGCGCTTCCTTGGTAATGGTTACATCGTGAACATGACTTTCAGACATACCGGCCGCCGTAACCCGTACAAATTCTGGCTGGGTACGCATCTTTTCGATGGAGTCGCTTCCGGTATAACCCATGGCGGAGCGCACACCACCCATCAACTGATGGATTATGGCCGATACTGGCCCCTTATACGGTACACGCCCCTCAATGCCTTCAGGAACGAGTTTTTCCGCACCTTTGCTCGCATCTTGAAAATAACGATCACTGGAACCCTGGGTCTGAGACATTGCGCCCAGAGAACCCATGCCTCGATACGCCTTGTAGGTTCGCCCCTGATAAAGCTCAACCTCGCCAGGTGCCTCCTCCGTTCCCGCCAGCATACTGCCCATCATAATCGAGTGAGCTCCAGCCACCAGCGCCTTTGCCACGTCACCTGAAAAACGTATGCCGCCATCGGCGATAATGGGTATATCGGTTCCCTTGAGGGCTTCCATGACGTTCGCTATCGCGGAAATTTGTGGCACACCGGTACCCGTCACGATACGTGTGGTACAGATTGAACCGGGGCCAATTCCCACCTTAACCCCATCAACACCTGCCTCTGCCAGGGCCACCGCTGCCGCCCCGGTTGCTATGTTCCCACCAATTACCTGCATAGAGGGATAGTCAGACTTGATCATTTTCACTCGATCAATCACATTGCGAGAGTGTCCGTGTGCAGTATCTACCACCAGTACATCGACGCCGGCCTGAATTAAGGCCGCCACTCGATCGTCTGTATCAGGGCTGGTACCTACAGATGCCCCGACTCGCAGTTGCCCCGACGAATCCTTACAGGCATGAGGATAGTTTTCGGCCTTGTCAAAATCCTTAACGGTAATCATGCCCCGTAGGTCAAAGTTGTCGTTGACCACCAAAATTTTCTCAATGCGATGTTTATGTAACAAATGCTGTACCTTCTCGGCACTGGCTCCTTCCTTAACCGTTACCAGTTGACTGCGTGGTGTCATGATTTGCGAGACCAGCTTTTGCAAATCAGATTCAAAACGGAGATCCCTGCGTGTCACAATGCCCACCAGGTCCTGACCATCCAGAACGGGAACACCGGAGATACCATTGGCCGTGGTCAAACTGATTAATTCAGCGATGGTTGCGCACTGCTGGATCGTAATGGGATCTTTAACAACACCATTTTCAAATATTTTTACCCTGCGCACCTCAGCAGCCTGTTCCGCGATCCCCATGCTCTTGTGGATAATCCCTATTCCCCCCTCCTGCGCCATCGCAATAGCCAGTTTATACTCGGTTACCGTATCCATCGCCGCCGACACAAGAGGTATATTGAGCGCAATATCTCTGGTGAGGCGAGATTTGAGGGATACATCCGTGGCCACTACCTCTGAGTAGCCAGGCAGTAACAGAACATCATCAAAAGTAAGGGCTTCCTGGGCAATACGCAGCATGTACTCTATCTCCGGCTGGTAGGATGAAGGTAAACATGCAATTATAAATCTTACAGGCCACCCACGTAAACAAAAGCAGCTAACGGAATTCCTTTTTGTCTCGCTCCAATCTTTCCACCACACCACCCCCAACCCTTACTGTCAGCCAACTTAACCGGCAGGCCAGAACCCTGCTGGAGGGCCATTTCGACTTTGTGTGGGTAAGCGGAGAGATCAGTAACTTTGTATCGCCCTCTTCGGGACACTGGTATTTTTCTCTAAAAGACGGCAACGCACAGGTCCGTTGTGCCATGTTTCGTAACCGAAACCAGCGTATTCGCTTCAATCCCAGCAATGGCGATGCCATTCGACTGCGCTGTAGGGTGTCTCTCTATGAAGGCCGAGGAGAATTCCAGCTAATTGTCGAACACATGGAGCCCGCCGGTGCCGGTGCATTACAAGCAGCCTTCGAAGCGCTAAAAATTCGCCTTCAGGGTGAGGGCCTATTTGACCCGGAGCGCAAACAGGCACTTCCTCATCCCATTCAACATCTGGGCATCATTACCTCACCGACAGGGGCGGCTATTCACGACATTCTGACCGTGCTCAAACGCCGCTCGCCCAGTATTGCGGTATCCATACTGCCCGTTGCGGTCCAGGGAGACGCCGCGGCAGGAGAGATTAGTAACGCCATTGAATGTGCCAACCGGTGGCAGCAAGAGGGAAAAGTCCGTCTCGACGCTCTTATTGTCGGCCGCGGCGGCGGTTCACTGGAAGATCTGTGGGCGTTTAACGAAGAAGTTGTCGCCAGGGCCATAGCCGCCAGCGAATTGCCCATCGTCAGCGCGGTGGGCCACGAAATCGACTTTAGTATTGCAGACCTGGTGGCCGATGAGCGCGCTCCAACGCCGTCTGCCGCCGCCGAACTTCTCAGCACTGATCAAGGCGAGTGGCAACGCCAACTCTCTTCGCTCGAATCTGCTTTGGCGCGCCAGATGCGCCGGCAAATCGAAGCGGCTAGCACTGAACTGGGGCACTTGCGCAAGCGCTTGAAACACCCGGGCAACTTGCTCAGGGAGCAAGTACAACGGCTGGATGGCTTGGAGCAACGACTGATATTCGCGCAGCAGGCCGCAAGCCGTCACCGGCGCAGTCAGCTTGCCCTCATGTCCTCGCGATTGTCCGCCTGTTCACCCGCATCTCGGGTAACCGCAATGAGAACTAAAAATGAATACCAGCGCTATCGCCTTGAAGAGGCAATGCAACGCAAACTGGAGACTGGCAGGGCACAATTTGCCCGTTTAGCCAGCTTGCTCGACTCTCTGAGCCCCCTGCGAACAGTCGAACGCGGCTACGCTATTATCACGGACAGTCATTCGAAAATTGTCACCAGCGCCACAGATGTGTCGCCCGGAGATACCGTGCAGGCGAAATTGGCACAGGGGCAACTGGCGTTAACCGTAAATAGCGTTATACCCAATGGGCCCGCCTCAAAACCCGAATAGCGAAACAGCCAGAGCCACCACAATCAGGATAAATGCAAAGGATGCCGTAGCGAGCAGAACCGTCTCTGCGGGGTTATATTTTTGCGCCATGAGTCCTCCTACCTATCAATAATTGATCAGGTAAAAAGACTAGCAGGCACTGGGCTAAAGCGAAGGGGGTATTTTAGGGGAGTTTTACGGGGCTTAAGCGATTGACAAGCCGAGCCCCAGAATTATCAGTATTTAGCAGGTAAGCGAGTATTAATTATAATATGCCGGCCTTCAAAACGAATGTACTCACCAATGGTCAGATCTTTGAGAATCCGGGCGACCATCTCCCGAGACGCACCTACTCGGTCGGCAATGTCCTGCTGGGTGAGCTTCTCGGGTATATAGAGGGTGCCGTCGCCGCGCTCTTCAGATAGATCCATCAATACATTGGCGACTCTGCCATAGACATCTTGCAAAGCCAGGCTTTTGACATCCGCAGTCAACTTGCGCACGCGCTGGGAAAGATTGCGTATCAACTTACGGGATATATTGGGGTGCTGATCCAGTATGCGGTTAAAGTCCTCTTTGTAAATAATACAAAAAGTGGACTTTTCCACAGTGCGAACCGACGCTGAACGCGTTGAATCATCCACCAGGGCCAGTTCGCCAAAGTAATCCCCCTCTCCCTGGGTATTCATGATGAACTCTTTGCCATTCTTGTCGCTGCAGTACACCTTGACCTTACCGGATTCAATGACAAACAGTGAATCCGCAGGGTCATTTTCATGAATCACCACGGTATTTTTTGGAAATGAACGACTGGTGCTACTGCTGCTTAGCACCTTTAGCTCTTCCGGTGAAAGACCCTGAAATATCTCTACTTGTTGCAACATCTACTTATCCAATTCGTTATAAGCCTATTCCATGAAGCTTCAAGGGGTATAGTAACCCAAAGTTCTATAGAAGCGCACCATTACCTTGAAAATGGCTTGACTATGGTTCACATATTAATCAAAACCCGATTTCCTCCCAGGCCAAGGCATCGTTATACTGTCATTTTACGGCGACAACCCGGAGACCGACCTGCCTGTGACCGACAGCCCTAGCCACGCGGCGACGCCCTGGAGCGATGCCTTCCCTCTGCCTATCGAAGAATTGCACGCGTGTTACCAACGCTCGCAAGCAGATCTAGGCGCCGCTGCACTGGAAGACTTTTCTCGGCTGTTTGACGCCACAGCAAGATTGCAACAACTTACCAGCGCCACCCTATCGGAGATAAACTCACACGATGTGATGAATGCCCTGTCGGCCATACGAGGCTACACAGAGATGCTGCTGGAGGACCTTGGCAGCGAATTCGAAGCGCTCAAAACTATTTTCCGCAAATTGATTCTGGCGGTAGATGCCGCCGGAAGCGCCGGTGCAATTACCCCCGTCGTTTCAGAACCGACGGTAATTGCCTCGGAACCCGGCTTTATTCTTGCTGTTGATGATTCCAGGGACAATCGCGAACTGGTGGCAAGATATCTGTCACGAAGCGGTCATATCGTTGTGACAGCGGCCAGCGGCGAGGAGGCACTCAGAACCCTCGACCAAACTGATGTCGATGTCGTTTTATTGGACCTCATCATGCCGAATATGGATGGGCGAGAGGTATTGCGCCGCATAAAGGAACATCCACAGTGGCGAGCCACACCGGTAATCGTTATATCGGGCCGTCAGGATATGGAAGGCATTATTGAGTGTATTGAAGCCGGTGCCGATGACTATTTATTAAAACCATTCAACCCGGTACTGCTGCAGGCAAGGATAAAAGCCGGTATCGAGCGCAAACGATGGCACGACCGGGAACAGCAGTATCGTCAACAATTGGAACGCAACGAAAAATTTATTCGTGCAACGTTCGGGCGCTACCTCTCGGACGAAATCGTGACGGATATTCTGGAACGACCGGAGGGGCTGGAACTTGGAGGCGATCTGCGCGAAGTCACCATCATGATGTCTGACATACGCGGCTTTACTTCCCTGTGTGAACGATTGGAGCCGGCGCAAGTGGTCAAGATGCTCAATCGATACCTGGGTGCAATGACCGACATCATTATGGCCCACAACGGTACCATCGACGAATTCATTGGCGACGCGATACTGGCGGTATTCGGTGCCCCACAAAAACGCGACGACGATGCCGATCGCGCCGTGAGATGTGCGCTGGCCATGCAAGATGCTATGGGGGCCATCAATGACGTCAACGTGGCCGAGGGGCTGCCGGAAATTGCCACCGGAATTGCGCTGCACACCGGTGACGTTATTGCGGGCAACATTGGCTCTGAAAGGCGTAGCAAATATGGATTTGTCGGGCACCCCATGAATCTCACTGCACGTATCGAAGAAGTTACCGCAGGCGGGGAAACGCTTGTCTCCGACAGCACACTGGGCAAGTTGGCCGCTGGTTATCAAACCGGAGAGCGACGGGAGCTCAATGCCAAGGGCATACACCAACCGGTGGTTGTCCACCAGATACTGAGCGCTCCCCAATGACTGAACTATCGCCAATCCTTCTGGTAGAAGACAACGAACTGAACCGCGATATGTTGGTGAGGCGGCTCCATAGGGCAGGTCATACCGTGATCACGGCCGAGGATGGCGAGAAAGCCCTGCAACGGATGCACGAAGACATGCCAAGTGTCGTACTAATGGATATGAACCTCCCGGTAAAGGATGGCTGGACCGCCTGTCGAGAGGCCAGGGCCGACGAAAACATAAAACACATCCCGATAATTGCCCTCACCGCACATGCAATGGAAGCTGATCGCCTGAATGCACTGGCAGCGGGTTGCGATGACTATGCGACCAAGCCCATAGATTTTCCAGGTTTGCTCATCAAGATTGGAAAACTCACCACGTGAGTTTACGCCGCCGACTTACCCTGTCGCTGTTCACTATTCTCATTCTATTTGCCATTAACGTTGGAACGCATTTCTGGGGCAGTTACGCCAGAAGTGAAAGTATGATTGCGTATCGAAATTCCGTCGATGCAGGACAGCTATCGATGGAAGTCGAACAACTGTTAGACGATCAAAGAAATCAAATGTTGGTGCTGGCCACTTTGCGCGACACCACAGAAGATCAACTGGACCCCCAGGAGCTTGGGCAGGCCGAGAGCGATGTCGACACCATCGTGTTGAAAATCAAGAAGCTGGGAGACTTAAGTAATAATTCCACTAAAATGTATTACAAGAAACTCTGGCGCAGTAGCAACGTATTGCTTAAGAGCTGGCTGGACTTTTATCGAAACTATAACGACCCAACATACGCCATCGACCTGAACAATTCCGTACTGTACCTGGATACCAGCGCGCGCCTTCAGGAACTGGAGCAGCGCCAGGCATTTATTGCCGCCCAGCGCGCAAAAATTATCGATCGTACTATCGCCCTCACCGACCGTATCACGGTGATAGGCTTTCTGGCGTCTATATTTCTCACTGCGACCCTGGGATTCTTTCTGGTTCGCTATACCAACTCATCGCTCAAGCACTTGAAGACGGGTACCGAGCGCTTTGGCAGCGGAGACTTGAATTATCGCATCGACAAGATAGACGATGACGGTGAGCTTGGTGATCTGGCGACAGCTTTTAACACTATGTCAGACAAACTGCGCAACGCTATCTACGAAGTCCAACAGGCAAAAGACACCGCTGACGACGCCAACGCGGCCAAGAGTATTTTCCTTGCCAATGTAAGCCATGAATTGCGCACGCCGTTAAACGCCATTATTGGCTACAGCGAAATGTTGCACGACGAACTCGACGATAGCGCAGAGGTCGACAGGCCACAATTTCAACGAGACCTCGATAAAATCGTGCTCTCGGGCAGACAGCTCCTATCACTGATAAACAACATTCTTGATTTATCGAAAATCGAAACAGGCAAGATGTCACTGCATTGTGAGACCTTTAAACCTGGCGACGTGTTGACCGAGGTCTGTGATTCACTAACGCCGTTGCTAAAGAGCAGCAATAATACCTTGCAGCTATCTGACCTTAGTGCCCTGCCCATCATGTATAGCGATGTGGCCAAGTTTCGTCAGATCTTTTTAAACCTGTTAAGCAATGCGATTAAGTTCACCCAAAATGGCTACATCGGTGTGTATGCACTTGAAATTGCCGACCGACCCGGGTGGCTACAATTTTCCGTCCAGGATACTGGCATTGGCATGGACAGTGAACAACAGTCCAGGGTTTTTGAAGCCTTTGTGCAAGCCAGTTCGGCGACTAGCGCAAATTACGGAGGTACGGGGCTTGGCCTGGCGATCTGTCGAGACTACAGTGACTTGATGGGCGGAAATATTCGCGTAGAAAGTCAGGTGGGAAATGGCTCTACGTTTACTATCGTCTTGCCTTCTGACCCAGAGCTAGCTCCCGAAGACGCTTTAGCGCCCTCTCTCGCTTCTCCAGATCAACAGTTAAGCTAGCATTGTCTCGAGTCAGTTCTACTATTTTTCGTTCCATCAATAGAAACGTGTCCAGAGACTGCTGCATCAGCAATGTTTGTTCATGGAGCTCCATCTCGTTGGTCACTTCATACCGCAATTTCCGGTATGACTTGCGAGCCGCCTCAGTGTCATAAAAAGCACTGGCCGGCAATATGCTGATATAGGCTATCGCAATACCCGCTTCAAGATCGGCCTCCCGGCTCTTTTCCAGCCGCTGGTAGCGCTGAAAATGTTGCACTGCCTCGATATGCTCACCCTGAGCCAAAGCCGTAAACCCACGTTCCAGCGGGGTAAAATCCATTACTGTCTGTTCGACACAATCGGCGTTTTGCTCTGGCAGATTCAGGGTTAGCTCAGGAACGACCCTGGGTTCTACTACTACGGGAACCTCTTCCACCGGCACCGTGCCACAGGCCTGCAATAGCAGACTAGCAGCAATAATGGTGAGGGAAAGCAGGTTGGCTTTGAACAAGGGCTAATCCTATCGAATTTGTTAATCGGTCTGAGTGTAGCACTGTATTTCGAGCCCGAAAAGAAGTCGAATTTATTCCGGGCGCATATGCGGAAACAGCAAAACGTCGCGAATCGATGGTGAATCCGTAAACAACATCACCAGGCGATCGATACCGATTCCCTCCCCCGCCGTCGGCGGCAGACCATATTCCAGCGCGCGCACATAATCGTGGTCAAAATGCATCGCTTCATCATCGCCTGCATCCTTCTCCGCCACCTGATCCCGAAAGCGCTGGGCCTGGTCTTCAGCGTCGTTAAGCTCTGAAAAACCATTGGCCAATTCCCGGCCACCGACAAAAAACTCAAATCGGTCGGTTACAAAGGGATTGTCATCGTTCCGCCTGGCAAGAGGAGAAACCTCAGTCGGATAAGCGGTAATAAAGGTGGGTTGATCGAGCAGGTGTTCCACGGTTTTCTCGAAAATCTCTATTTGTACCTTACCCAGCCCCCAGCTCTTTTTCAGCGCAATACCGAGGTTTTGGGCTATCACACGCGCAGCGGACTCATCCGCGAGCTGTTCGGCATCAATGTCGTTGTTGTAGTGCAGAATTGACTCAAAAATAGTCATCCGCGCAAAGGGCTTGGAAAAATCGTAGCTGCTACCCTGGTAGTGTACCGTGGTATCTCCCAGCACTTCCTGAGTAATGCCGCGCAACATATCCTCGGTCAGGTTCATCAGGTCTTCATAATCGGCATAGGCCTGGTAATACTCAAGCATGGTGAATTCCGGATTGTGCCGTGTAGATAACCCCTCGTTGCGAAAGTTGCGATTAATTTCATAAACTCGCTCAAAACCACCCACCACCAAACGTTTCAAATACAGCTCAGGCGCTATGCGCAGATACATATCCATGTCCAGAGCATTGTGGTGAGTCACAAAGGGTTTGGCCGCTGCACCACCAGGAATCACCTGCATCATGGGAGTTTCAACCTCCATGAAATCCAGATTATTCATATAGTCGCGAATAAACGTAATGATTTTCGATCGCGTGCGGAATACGTTGCGAGAATCAGGATTAACGATTAAATCCACATAGCGTTGCCGATAGCGCAACTCCTGATCCGCCAAGCCGTGAAATTTGTCCGGCAAAGGCCGCAGCGCTTTGGTTAACAGGCGCGCGACCTCCATATTAATATACAGATCGCCCTTGCCAGATTTATGCACAGGCCCTGTAGCGGCAACGATATCCCCCAGGTCCCAACTTTTTATATCAGCCAGTGTTTCTTCATCAAGCCCTTTGCGATTGACATAAAACTGAATCTGGTCGCTGCCATCCTGAATAAGAAGAAAAGCCCCTCGATTGCGAATAAGTCGGCCGGCCACCGAAAAAACCTCATTGGCCACCTCCAAATCTGCCTTGTCCCTATCCCCATAGTTGGACTGCAGCTCACCTGCGAGCGCCGTTCGCCTGAAATCATTTGGAAAGGGATTGCGTTTAGCTCGCAGCGCATCAAGCTTACCGCGTCGCTCTGCAATCAATTTGTTTTCTTCCATTTCCGGCTGTGCGTTTTGTTCTTGTTCACTCATAATGTGCTCTCACTTACAGCCCGCTTTTCAGCGAAGCTTCGATAAACTGGTCAATGTTGCCGTCCAATACGGCCTGGGTATTACTGGTTTCCACGCCCGTGCGAAGATCCTTGATGCGCGACGAATCCAGCACATAAGAGCGAATTTGGCTGCCCCAGCCTATATCGGCTTTGCTGTCCTCCATGGCCTGGTTTTCTTCGTTGCGCTTGAGAATTTCCATTTCGTACAACTTTGCACGCAACAATTTCATGGCGCTATCACGGTTCTGATGCTGAGACCGCTGCGTTTGGCACTGCACAACAATTCCAGAGGGATTATGCGTTAAACGCACGGCCGAATCGGTTTTGTTCACGTGCTGGCCGCCGGCGCCACTGGCGCGATAAGTATCAACCCGCAAATCTGCCGGATTTATCTCAATTTCAATATTGTCATCAATTTCCGGCGATACAAACACTGAGGCAAAAGAGGTATGGCGGCGACTGCCGGAATCGAAAGGTGATTTACGAACCAGGCGATGAACCCCGGTTTCGGTGCGCAGCCAGCCAAAAGCATACTCTCCTTCAAACTGGATCGTAGCACTTTTGATACCTGCAACATCGCCACCCGAGACTTCAACCAGAGAAGTTTTAAAACCTTTGGCGTCGCCCCAGCGCAAATACATGCGCAGCATCATTTCGGCCCAGTCCTGGGCTTCGGTGCCGCCTGATCCGGATTGTATATCCAAAAAAGCATTGTTGGCGTCCATTTCGCCGCTAAACATACGGCGAAACTCCAGCTCATCGAGAAGCTTTAACAGGCCATCAATTTCAGTGGAAATTTCATCAGCCGTGGCTTCATCATCTTCTGAAGCTGCCATTTCCAACAAATCGCCGGCATCCATGGAACCGGTGTCGAGTTTTTCAATAGTGTGAACGATGGCTTCCAGGGAAGCGCGCTCTTTACCAAGCTCCTGGGCCCGCTCCGGGTCTTCCCAAACGCTGGGTTCCCCCAGCTCCAGTTCTACTTCCGACAATCGATCTTTGCGGTTTTCGAAGTCAAAGATACCCCCTAAGCACGTCTGTACGAGCCTCAATATCCTTGATTTTCTGGACTAGCGGAGCAATTTCGAGCATCTGGGTGGCCAATTCCTGCAAAAGCTGAGCATTTTACCGTAGCCGGGCCCAGTAGGGAATCACAAGCCGTTTAATATAAAACCCACCAACATCACCTGAGGCACCGTGACCAACGGCAAAAACAGGGCAATCTTCCAGGACTTGGTGGTGTCTTTAATCGACATGAGCTCAGTGTAGTCGGTTGCCACTCCCGCCATCAGGAAGGTAAAGCTGTTACCGGGGGCACCTGCTCTATTCATAAGGTCGGCGGCGATGGGGGTAGCTCCTTCAGAACAGACCTCTATCACTGTGGCGGCCAGCAGCGTTAACCAAAGCCCGGCAAAAGATGCACCAAACCAGGTGGCAAACGCATCCTCTGGTACAAATGCTCTGATTAATGCCGCCAGAATCAATCCAAAAAAGGTCCAGCGAATAACGACTCTGGAACCCTCGATACCATCCTTTATCAGGGCGCCGGTACCGCCTATGGAAAACGTAATGGAGGTTTTGAATTCCCGCCATAGAGGCCCCAGGGGCTGCTCCTCTCCCAGTGAGGCGCGCCAGGGATTCTCTGGCAGCGTGCCAGACGCGACAAAGCGGTCAAATATCAGGCCTGTAATTATTCCTATTACCAGAGACAGCAAAATAAATAACAGCGTCCAACCAACGCCTATGAGTCCGAACAGAATGAGCGTCAGAGAAAATGAATTCCAGGGGCTGGCCAAAAGAAAAGCCATCACCTGCCCGCTACTGGCGCCGCGCTCGTACAGCTTCATGCCCACCGCCAGAATGCCGTGGCTGCACAAATCCAATAATACACCAGCGCAGGTGGCTCGCAGCAGGCCGGACAGGCCGGCTTCCCTGCCTAGCACCCCCATCACTAAATCCCGGGGCACACGAGCCAGCAAACCAACAAAAAAAACGCCCAGGACAATGCCCCACCACATCTGGTTGAACAAATCGAAAATACCCGCGGTAAAAATACCCAGCACATTGTCGTGCTGATGGCCGGCTTGAGTGGCGCCAAACCCATAGGCCAGGGAGACCACAACAACGCATGCCCAAAAAAAATAATCCCTGCGCACAGGTTCGGCACAGCAGCTATCAACGGTCTCGGTCGGTGCCGCACAGCAGGATTGGGCCGGGTCACCAGTGCTCACTGTAGCGCCAGAACCGGACTTGGCGTGACAGTCGCTCATGAGAAAGCTCCCTCCAGGCCAGCAAGCTCATCCAGGATCGCGCATTCCGGGCCCTCATCACCATTACAGCGACGTGCCATATCATTTAATACGTCCTGCATAGCATGCAACTTCTGGATTTTTTGCTCCAGCTGTTGAGACTTTTCCAGCACCAGCGAGCGGGCATGAACACTCTGACGAGAGCTGTCCTTTAACAACCCCAACAGCTGCCGACTCTCCTCCAGGTTAAAACCCACATCCCGTGCTCGGGCCAGGAATCTCAGCTGTCCCAGTGCACCCAAATCATAATCACGGTAGCCGTTAACACCTCGGGTGGCGGGTTCAATCAGGCCAATTTCCTCATAATAACGGATTGTTTTGGCGCTAAGGCCACTGCGTTTAGCTACTTCACTGATTCGCATCGTCTTCTCCAGCAGTTCATAGTTCCAATATAAACCTTACAGCTACTGGAAGGTCAAGGGGATAATATTCCATCGCCACTTACTTTATGATGCACAGCCACAGACTCATCGAGGCGCGGAAAAATGAACAAAGACTGGACCTATCTGGATGTCACTCGCCAGGACCGGGTGCTCACAGTGCAATTCAACTCGGGGAGTAAGGTAAATTGCCTGAACTATGCCTTGATGCGCGAGCTAACCGAATTAGCCACGCAGCTGCAAGACGACTGTGAGCTCAGCGCAATAATTCTTACAGGCCAGGCGCAAATGTTCAGCGCCGGGATGGATTTGAAAGATCCAGAGGGGGCAGCAATTGCTAGCAAAAGTACCGCCGAAAAGCGCAAGCTGGTTCAAACTGGGCCAAAAATGTGTGCTGCATGGGAGGCCCTGGAGCCTGTGACTATCGCGGCAATAGAAGGCTGGTGCATCGGTGGCGGAATGGCACTGGTCAGCGCCTGCGACTGGCGGGTTGCTGCCGAGGATGCTTCGCTTTATGTACCCGAGATCAAACTCGGCATGAATATGAGCTGGCAAAGCGTGCCCCGGTTCATCAATCTGATTGGACCGGCCAAAACCAAAGAATTGTTAATCATCGCTGAACCTGTGAAGGCAACGAAGGCCGCCGAGTGGGGCCTGGTAGATCACCTCACACCCTCAAAAGGCGCATTAAACCGAGCCCGGGAGCTCGCGGACAAGGTGGCAGCCATGCCTCCCATATCTGTACGCATGATCAAGCAGGGCATCAACAACAGCGCCAATGCGCTCAACAACGCCACCAGTTTCATGGACGCTGACCAGTTTTTACTGGCGCTTGGCACCTCAGATTCAAGAGAGGGCGCGCAGGCTTTTCTGGAAAAACGTGCGCCTGAATTTAAAGGGGATTAAACGGTCAAACGCGTTAAACCGAGAGCTCCAGGTGTTCTACCATCAACTGTAAAGAGCGGTTGCCCCGGAACTCATTGACGTCCAGCCGATAGGCTATGGTCACCCATTCGGCGGCCTCATTGGGCCAACGCTCCAGATCTATATTAAACGCAATGGCATCGATAGCGGTGTCACTGCCGGCGGGCGTTAGAACCATTTTCAAATGTTTTTCACCCACCAATCGCTGTTGTAACAATCGGAAGCGGCCGTCAAAAACCGGCTCCGGGAAATGCTGCCCCCAGGGGCCTGCAAAACGCAGTTGATTCGCCAGTTCAAGATCAAAATGCTCAATTGCCAGCTCGCCATCCGACTCTATCATCGCCTGCAGGTTCACGTCGTCGACATGCCTTTCCACTTCTTCGACAAATGCCCGGGCGAACTGTGGATACGCGTCACGGGCCAGGGTCAGCCCCGCTGCCATCGCATGACCACCAAACTTATCGATTAAACCCGGGTTGCGCGTGGCAACCCCGTCGAGAATATCGCGGATATGAATACCCTGTATAGATCGCGCTGAGCCCTTGATCTGACCGGGATCGCCGTCGGCAAAAGCAATGGTAGGACGATGGATGCGATCTTTTATACGCGAAGCGAGAATGCCGATGACACCCTGATGCCAGCCCGGTTCATACAGCGTCATGGCCACGGGCGTATCGGTGACACCATCGAGCTGCACCTGTGCCAGAGCAACAAGCGCTTCTTGCTGCATATCCTGTTCGATAATCCGGCGATCGAGGTTTAGCTGGTGCAAGCGTTTTGCATAGAGTGCAGCCTGCGATTCACTCTCACAAAGCAGGCACTCGATACCAATAGACATGTCTTCCAGGCGCCCCGCCGCATTGAGCCTTGGCCCAACTGCAAAGCCAAGGTCAGAGGCTACCACCTGCCGGTAATCTTTTGAGGCCACCTGCAGAAGTGCCATTATGCCCGGTCTGGCCTGTCCTCCACGAATACGTTGCAGGCCGTTGGCCACCAATACTCGGTTATTTCGATCAAGTGGCACCACATCCGCGACCGTGCCCAGGGCCACCAAATCCAGATACCGGGCCAGGTTCGGCTCCGCAGGATTCTCACCGTTAAACCAGTTGCGCTTCCGCAGTTGCGCTCGGAGCGCCAACATGACATAAAAAATAACCCCCACGCCAGCCAGGTTTTTGCTGGAGAAAGAACAGCCCGGTTGATTGGGATTTACGATTACATCGGCGTCTGGCAGCCGGTCACCGGCCAAGTGGTGATCCGTAACCAGCGTCGCAATACCCTGAGCCGCTGCCGCAGCAACGCCTTCGATACTGGAGATACCATTGTCCACAGTGATAATGAGATCGGGTTTGCCGTTTTCATTGCCCGCGGCAAGCTCTACTATTTCCGGGGTTAAGCCATAACCAAACTCAAAGCGGTTAGGTACCAGATAATCGACAGCGACCGCCCCCATATCACGCAATGCTGAAACTGCCAACGCTGTGCTGGTAGCACCATCGGCGTCGAAATCCCCAACGATTAAAATTTTCTGTTTTCGGGCGAGAGCGTCAACCAGCAGTAGTACGGCCGATTGCATATTTAGAAGGTCGGTGGGCAACAGTAACTTCGCCAGGCCAAGGTCCAGTTCTTCTTCGCAAGTCAGACCTCGCGCGCTATAAACACGCGCTAACAGCGGATGTAATGCCGTGTCGAATCTGGAGCCTGCCTCAGGGACGCCTGCCGCAGGATCGCCTGCCTCAGGAACCACGCGCCGAACAATGGCCTTTTCCATATCCGATTCCCTGCGCCAGAGATCTCTCAGGCGTTAATGTTATCCGCCATAAAAGACTGTACGGCTGACAATTCGTTATCGAGCACTTCAAAACGCTCTTCACGTTCGAATAAATCCACCAAATGCAGCGGCAAACCCGGTTTTTGGGTCAGTCCAGCGCTGGCAATGGCATCGGGGAATTTGGCAGGGTGCGCTGTGGCCAACGTTACAATCGGTATATCGGCGGCCACATTGCTCTCCAGCGCAGCTTTCACGCCGATGGCACTGTGGGGGTCCAGAAGATATTCACAGCTATTCCAGGTAGCGGCAATCTGCGCACATGTTTCATCGTCGCTGACGTGTTGAGAACTAAAAAGAGTGCTGACTTTCTTCATTGCCTGTTCTGAAAATGCGATGTCACCCGATTCGAATTGGCTCATAAGATCACTGATTGCTGCACCATCACGGTCGTACATGTCAAAAAGCAGTCGCTCAAAATTACTGGAGACCGTGATATCCATACTCGGCGACAAACTGTGCTCCAGTGGTTGGCGCCCGTACTTGCCTGTTGTCAGCACACGGTGCAACACATCGTTACGGTTGGTCGCAATAATTAATCTATCGATGGGCAAACCCATCTCGTGAGCCAAATAGCCGGCGAAGATATCACCGAAATTACCAGTGGGAACAGAAAAGGCAATTTTACGGTCCGGTGCACCCAGTGCTACAGCCGCATAAAAGTAATAGACGATCTGCGCCATGATACGCGCCCAATTAATCGAATTTACCGCAACCAGGGAGCGATCCGAGGGCAAAAATCCTTTATCAGCGAAACTGGCTTTTACCATCGCCTGGCAGTCATCGAAGTTACCCTTCACTGCCAAATTATGAATGTTGTCGCCCTTGACGGTAGTCATCTGGCGGCGCTGCACATCTGATACACGCCCGTGCGGGTGCAATATAAATATGTCGATGTTTTTGCAGCGCTTGCAGCCTTCAATCGCCGCCGACCCGGTGTCGCCCGAGGTGGCTCCCATGATGACAACTTTTTGATGCTTGCGTTCCAGCATATAGTCGAGCAGCCGGCCCAGCAGTTGCAGGGCAAAATCCTTAAATGCCAGTGTGGGGCCATGAAATAATTCCAGCACCCACTGGTTTGGCGCAAGTTGCACCATGGGTGCTACCGCATCGTGTCGAAACTCACGGTAGGTTTCCTGAATGATTTCTCGCAGATCTTGTGCTGGAATGCTGTCTGCAACAAAAGGCGCAATAATTTTTTCAGCCAGCGACGGATAATCAAGGGCGGCCATTTCTGCAATTTCCAACGCTGTGAACGTAGGCAAGCTTTCGGGGATATACAGCCCCCCATCGGACGCAAGCCCCGTTAACAAGACCTCTTCAAAATTGAGCGCTGGAGCCCGACCTCTTGTACTAATATATTTCACTTTTTCCTACCTTCATCTGCATCCCCAAAATGGATGCCTTAAAATCATCTAGCCGTCTAAGGGTTCAACGCGAATACATGCAATTTTCCCAGCGATACTCGCGAGGTCTTCAATCGCAGCTACCGCCGTTTCCAATCGCCCCTGAGCAGCGCAATTGGTCAGCACGATAACCGGCACGCGAGATTCACCCGGTGTGGGCGCTTTTTGAATCAGAGCTTCTATAGAAATACCCTGATCACTAAAAATACTGGCCACCTCAGACATAACACCGGGTTTATCCTCGGCTTCCATTCTAAGATACCAAGGGGTTTCAACCTCGGCCATTGGAACAATCGGGTAATCTTCAATTGAGTCTAACGCAACACCCAAGGCAGGCACCCTTGATTGCTGCCCCGCCCCAAGATCTCTTGCCAGATCAACGATATCCGCAACGACCGCTGAAGCGGTGGGTTCGGCACCCGCTCCCGCGCCATAATATAGCGTAGGTCCAACCGCACTACCTTCGACAAGCACTGCATTCTTAACGCCATCGACATTGGCCAGCAAGCGCTTTTCCGGGATAAGCGTGGGGTGAACACGCAATTCAACACCGGCTGCAGATTGTTTCGCAACGCCCAAATGTTTGATGCGGTAACCAAGTTCCTCGGCATAGTCCACATCCTGGGGGGTCAGCTTGGTAATACCCTCTGTATAGACCTTGCTGAACTGCAGCGGCATGCCAAAAGCAATAGCGGCGAGGATGACAAGTTTGTGGGCTGCATCTATCCCCTCAACGTCAAAGGTTGGATCTGCTTCGGCATAACCCAGAGCCTGCGCTTCTACCAATACGTCGGAAAAATCACGACCCTTTTCTCGCATCTCACTGAGAATAAAATTCCCGGTACCATTAATAATTCCCGCCAACCATTTTATCCGATTGCCGGCCAAACCTTCGCGCAAGGCCTTGATAATTGGAATCCCACCCGCAACCGCAGCCTCGTAGCGAACAGCTACGTTGTGCGCCTCGGCCAGCGCAAAGATTTCGTTGCCATGCTCTGCAATTAACGCTTTGTTTGCAGTCACTACATGTTTACCCGCACGAATAGCTTCTTCTACGAGTTCGCGAGCAACCGTAGTACCACCAATCAATTCAACCAGCACATCGACCTGTGGGTCACGGGCCACCTCAAAAATATCAGTGCTAACCCTAATATCACCCAATTTGCATGCCGGATTTTCGCGCCTGGCGCCAATATGCACGATATTTACGGCGGTCAGCGCTCTGGCGGCCACCAGGTCGGCATTTTCCCGAAGCACATTGAATGTGCCGCTGCCCACAGTGCCCAGGCCACAAATACCCACATTTACTGATTTCAAAACGATGTCCAAACCCTTTGTTTAAAGTTAAAGTTTTTCAACAAGACCCTACGCCTGCACAGTTCATGCACTGTTTATGCGCCCTTTATGCAAAGCCATCTTGTTTCATCATACGCCTAATACTGCGGATCGCCTGCCGGGTACGATGTTCATTTTCAATCAAACCAAAACGAACATAACCCTCCCCATACTCGCCAAAACCAATCCCGGGAGATACCGCGACCTTTGCTTCAGCAAGTAATTTCTTACTGAATTCCAACGATCCCATTTCTCGATAACAGGCGGGAAGTTGAGCCCAGACAAACATGGTTGCCCGCGGTGGCGTTACAGGCCAGCCAGCGGCATTGAGCCCCCTGCACAATACATCACGGCGACTCTTATAGAGCGCATTGATTTCACTTACGCAGGTCTGGTCGCCCTCCAGGGCCGTTATCGCTGCAACCTGAATGGGGGTAAACATACCGTAATCCAAATAGGACTTCATCCTGGCCAACGCGCCGACCAACTGCGGATTGCCACAGCAAAAGCCCACGCGCCAACCCGGCATATTGTAGCTCTTGGACATACTATAAAATTCCACCGCCACGTCTTTAGCACCCTCCACTTGCAAGATAGAGGGCGCTTCATAGCCGTCATAACAAAGATCGGCGTATGCCAGGTCTTGAACAACCCATATTTCATGCTCGGTAGCGATAGCTACGACCTTTTCAAAAAACTCCAGGTCGACACAATGGGTCGTGGGATTGGAGGGGAAATTAAGCACCAGCATTTTTGGCCTGGGCCAGCTGTTGCGAATAGCATCTTCCAGCTCACTAAAAAATTCCACCTCATCGGCCGCCATAGGCACATGCCGAATGTCCGCTCCAGATATAACAAATCCATAGGGATGGATGGGATAAGAAGGATTGGGAACCAATATCGCATCACCCGGGCCGGTGGTGGCCAAAGCCAGGTGAGCCAATCCCTCTTTGGATCCCAAAGTGACAATGGCTTCTGTTTCTGGATCCAGGGTGACATCGTAGCGGCGCTGGTACCAATCGCATATCGCCTTGCGCAGCCTGGGAATGCCCTTGGATTGTGAATAGCGGTGGGTATCGCCTCGCCGGGCAGTCTCTACGAGTTTGTCTACAATATGCTCAGGTGTCGCCTGATCCGGGTTCCCCATCCCGAAATCAATGATATCTTCGCCGGCCGCTCGCGCGCTCTGCTTGAGCTCACCAATAATATTAAATACGTAAGGGGGAAGGCGCGCAATACGCTGAAACTGGTCGTCCACTTGCAGAAGTCCTGTACCGGAGAAAGTGTGGCGGTTCGTGGGTCGCAAACACTACTGACTCCACCCCATGCTGTCAACGCAACACGGGGTATTATGGCTTTTTTGCCGATTTAGTCCAGACCAAGGGTCGCTATTAACTCATCTGCGGTTTGATAACCGGGCAGCATTTTCCCTGACTCCATGACAATAGCCGGCGTACCGCGTACACCCACTTCCTGACCCAGCTCGTACTGACTGGCTATAGGGTTACTTGAGCAGACATTATCCGGGACATTTTGCTTGTTTTTGAGCTTGGTCAAGGTCTCCTGGGGATTATCACTGCACCAGGCACTGGCGAGCTGACGATAACCATCTGACGCCAATCCGGCCCGTGGATACGCCAGGTAGCGAACTTCTACACCGCGCTTATTAAGTTCAGGCACCTCTTTGTGAAGCTTCTGGCAGTAAAAGCAGGTGACATCGGTGAATACGGTAATGGTCGCCCTTGGCGGCGTAGCCGGCGAAAAGACAATCATATCTTCCGTTTCAATCGTTCCAATTTTCCTTTTTCGGACATCGTCGCGCCTTAATTCAGCCAGGTTGATAAATCCACCGGGCTCCGTTCGGAACATATCACCAAGCACAAAGTGATCCCCTGTCGCAGTGGAATAAACCAATGGCCCATTGGCAAACTGTACTGCATATATTCCGGGAATTTCACTCACCTCTATGCTCTCAACCGTCAGCCCATTGCTCGAGGCCTCAAGTGCCGATCTGAGCTGTTTTGCCACGGTAGTATCTGCCGGTGTACCGGCAATCGACGAGCCTGCCATGAATAATCCGCCGCACAACAAGAAAATGCCGGGCAGTGCTAATCTGGATAATCGGAAACTCATGTTCTGTCCTCAAATAATGTAGGCAATATGCCGGTATGGGTATTGGAGCAACGGTTGTCCCGTTAGTTCCTTAACCGCGTGAATGGTGCTTGGCGTGAAGCTCTTGCATGCGCTGCTTCGCCACGTGTGTGTAAATCTGGGTTGTCGTTAAATCACTGTGCCCGAGTAGCATCTGCACCACGCGTAAGTCTGCACCATGATTTAGCAAGTGTGTCGCGAAGGCATGCCTGAGTGTATGTGGTGACAGGTCCTTTTTAATCTGCGCTCGCTCGGCGTAGATTTTAATACGATACCAGAAGGTCTGGCGAGTCATTTGTGTGCCCCGCCGGCTCGGAAATAACACATCACTCAAGTTTCCCTTCAATAGCTCTGATCTCGGACCCGCCAAATAACGCTTTAACCACATTAGCGCCTCCTCTCCCATTGGCACCAGACGCTCCTTGCTGCCTTTACCGAAGACCCGCACAACGCCCTGATTAAGGCTCACCTGAACGATTTGCAGGCTGGTCAGCTCGGTAACCCTGAGGCCGCAGGCATACAACATCTCCAACATGGCACGATCGCGAAACTCCAGAGCTATATCGGTGTCCGGGGCCCGCAAAAGCCGCTCTACATCCTGCTCCGATAATGATTTAGGTAGCGGCCTTCCCAGATTAGGGCTATCGACATCGAGTGTGGGGTCTACCGTCAGGCGGCCTTCGCGGAGTGAATACCGGTAAAAACCTCTGACGCAGGACATGAACCGGGCCGTTGATCGCTGAGATTGCCCCTTGTGGAGACGAGCACCCAGATAGGCCAGTAAATCGGCACGGTCAGCGCGCAATATTGATTTCCCCATCTCCTTGCCCAACCAGATATTGTAGTGCCGCAGGTCACTCCGGTAAGACGACAAGGTATTGTCGCTCAGACCCTTTTCCATCCACATTGCGTCGATGTAGCGCTCAATTTCAGGGTGTTCTGTGGTTGTTTCAGGCATGGTCACAACGGTAGCACGTTTTCTGAATTACGCGGGGTATGGCGGGCTTATACTGGAACCGCAAGACAAAAAAAAAGCGACCACCCGGGTCGCTTTTCAGATCGTATAAAGCTGGAATTAACGAACCAACTTTTCCTTGATACGAGCTGCACGTCCACTGAGTTCGCGCAAGTAGTACAACTTCGCCTGGCGAACATCACCGCGACGCTTAACACTAATGCTGTCAACAACGTGGCTATAAGTCTGAAAAGTACGCTCAACACCCACACCGTGAGAAATTTTGCGAACAGTGAAAGCAGAGTTCAGACCGCGGTTACGCTTACCGATTACAACGCCTTCAAACGCCTGCAGTCGCTCGCGGGTGCCTTCCTTTACTTTAACCTGAACAACCACGGTGTCACCGGGGCTAAACTCAGGCAGTTCTTTTTCCATCTGCTGCGCATTAAGCTCAGAGATTATCTTGTTAGTGTTCATGGCGCACTCCTGTTAATTTCTTTCCCAGCTTCACAGCTGGCAGTCTAATGGTAAATCACGTTCGCGGAGAAACTCCGCTAACAAATCTTCTTCCTCGGGTGTCATCACCCTTCCTTCCAGCAGGTCGGGGCGCCGCTCATGCGTTCTGCCCAATGCCTGCTTAAGGCGCCAGCGGCGGATCTTTTCGTGATCCCCACTGAGTAAAACTTCAGGTACCTGCTCTCCATCCAGATTTTCTGGACGCGTATAATGCGGGCAGTCGAGTAAGCCGTCAGCGTAGGAATCTTCCGCAGCTGATAGCTCATGCCCCAACACACCGGGCAACTGCCGGGTTACAGCGTCTATGACCACCATAGCCGCTAGTTCGCCGCCACTCAGTACATAGTCGCCAATGGACAATTCCTCATCCACCTCGGCCTCTATCAAACGTTCATCAACGCCTTCATACCGCCCCGCAACTAAAACCAGGGCCTCGTGCCGCGCCAATTCAACGGCTTTGTCATGTGTTAACTGCCGACCCTGGGGGCTGAGGTATATCACCCTGGCCTCTTTGCCGACAGTTTCCTTTGCTGCAGCGATGGCCTGCCGCAGTGGGTCTACCTTCATCAACATTCCCGGGCCACCGCCATAAGGTCTGTCGTCCACCGTGCGATGTTTATCCACGGTAAAATTTCTTGGGTTGGTCAGGGCGATATTTACAACCCCGAGCTTCACCGCCCTCCCCGTTACCCCATACTCGGTAACGGCCGTAAACATTTCCGGGAAAAGACTTACCAGTGCAATGTGCATTGTGCCTCTCCGGGAACGCCCAATTCAGCGTTCATCAAACCTCGAGGTACCATTCCACCTCTATCAGGCCCTTTTCCACATCAACCCGGGTAACAACGTCATCGGGTAAATAGGGTATCAATCTCTCCTGCTTGTCTAAACTTCCTTCACAGGCTTTCACCACTAATACATCATTGGCGCCGGTATCAATCAGATAGTCTACTGTTCCCAATAAAACCCGCTCTTTGCCAGGGTCTTCGCGGTCTTTGCACCAAACCTGCAAACCCTCTAGCTCGCGCCAGTAATAGTCGTCGGCTTCCAGAGTGGGCAGTTGTTTGTTATCAACAACGATGTCCAGCCCTTTAAACGTTTCCGCCAGGTTGCGGTCATCGACGCCCTTGATGTGAGCCACGATACCCTTTCCCTGCCGCCTTCCTGAGTCAAACGAAACCAACTCCAGGCCCGAACGCCTTTTAAGCATGCATTCGCCATACTTCAGAAAGTTTTCCGCAGGCTCTGTAAAGGAATGGATTTTGACCCAGCCCTTTATCCCGTAACAGCCGCTAATACGGCCTATGACGAGCACATTGGAGGTGGGGTCACTCATTCCGGAGCCAAACCCGCCGTGACGCTATTTAGGCGGCGACTGGAGTTGCCGCAGCCGCGTCCTTAACCAACTTGGCTACGCGCTCAGATAACTTCGCGCCACGGCCCTGCCAGAACTCAATGCGATCTGTGTCGATACGCAGACGCTCTTCCTGGCCTCGGGCAACAGGATTAAAGAATCCCACGCGCTCAATGAAGCGACCATCGCGTGCATTGCGGCTGTCAGTCACTGTAAAGTGATAAAAAGGGCGTTTTTTGGAGCCACCACGAGAAAGACGAATTGTTACCATTTTCTATAAATTCCTAAAAATTAGCTGGGATATGCGCCGAACTGCGCGCGACACCCACGACAAAATCCGACACCTGGGCCGGAAAGGTGGCGTATCATACGTAAAAACACCGAAGTATTAAACCCTGAAAGCGGATTTATTTAATAGATTCCGTACCTTAGGCAAAATTACCTATCGAAAGGGAAAGCCGCCGCCCGGGCCACCGGCACCGCCGCCGGGGGGCATCATACCGCCTAGCCCACGCATCATCTTCTCCATACCGCCGCCCTTCATTTTTTTCATCATCTTCTGCATCTGTTTATGCTGCTTCAAAAGACGATTTAGGTCCTGAACCTGAGTCCCTGATCCCTGGGTAATTCGGCGTTTGCGGGACCCTGCGATCAGTTCCGGATTGCGACGTTCTTTGGGTGTCATGGAGTTAATCATCACCTCCATACGGGCAAACAGCTTCATATCGAGATTCTGTTGCGCCATATTGGCCATATTGCCCATGCCTGGAAGTTTATCCAGCATGCCGGTGATACCCCCCATATTGTTCATCTGCTGCAACTGATCCCTGAAGTCCTCGAGATCAAATTTTTGCCCTTTCTTGACCTTTCGCGCCAGCTTTTCGGCTTTTTGTTTGTCGACTTTTTGCTCTGCCTCCTCGATGAGGGACATAACATCGCCCATACCGAGGATTCTGGAGGCCAGGCGATCGGGGTGAAATGGATCAAGTGCGGCTGTTTTTTCGCCCACACCCAGGAACTTGATCGGCTTGCCTGTCACCGCCCGCACCGACAATGCCGCACCACCCCGGGTATCAGCATCCACTTTGGTGAGGATTACGCCCGTCAGGGGCAAAGTTTCACCGAATGCCTTGGCGGTGTTGGCCGCATCCTGACCCGTCATGGCATCGACAACAAACAGGGTCTCGATAGGATTAACCGCCGCGTGTAAATCGGCGATCTCCTTCATCATGTCCTGATCAACCGCCAGACGCCCTGCGGTATCGATAATCAGCACGTCACTGAACTTGATTTTGGCGTGGGCGATGGCAGCTTTGGCAATAGCAATGGGTTTTTGACTGATATCACTGGGGAAAAAGTCTGCCCCTACTTCGCCGGCAAGCGTTTCAAGCTGCTTGATCGCAGCGGGACGATACACATCCGCACTGACCACGGTTACGGATTTCTTTTCCCGCTCCTTAAGGAATTTGGCCAGTTTCGCGACAGAGGTCGTCTTACCGGCACCTTGCAAGCCCGCAACCAGAATAATAGCGGGGGGCTGCATGGCCAAATTGAGCCCCTCGTTGGCACTACCCATCACCGCTTCGAGTTCGCTCTGGACGATTTTAAGAAAGACCTGCCCGGGACTGAGGCTCTTCATGACTTCCTGCCCAAGCGCCCGCTGCTTGACCGACTCTACAAAATCCTTCACCACGGGCAGGGCTACATCCGCTTCCAATAACGCCATGCGCACTTCACGCAAGGTTGCCTGAATATTATCTTCGGTCAGTTTCGCTTTGCCTGTAATACTACGCAGACTACTAGACAGGCGGTCACTTAAGCTCTCGAACATGATTATCTCTCTACAATGACATGGCTATTGATCAGACCCCTTTGGTGGCCGCAGTTGCGGACCAGCTCTTGCTTAAAGCGGGACAAATCGGTACAAAGGTGCGAAGTATACGCCAGCAGAGCCCAAGCCCGAAACCCATGCCAGTTACAATCCTTGCCCTGATTTCAGCCGTGCTCTATTTGGCCGCTACCGGATTGCAGATTCTGCACATTTCCCAGCAGCGGCAACAAATAGACCGCGCGGTGTTTTGGCTGGGGTCTGCGGCACTGCTGTGCCACGGTGTAACGGCCTGGCAGAATCTGTTTTACAACGGCGCCCTGGATCTGGGGTTTTATAAAGTCTCGGCACTGATTTTTCTGGTAATCAATCTGGCCTGCATACTCAGCCTCTTGCGCCGACCGCTGCAGAACCTGTTGGTAGTCCTGTTCCCGATGTCTGCTGTTTCTGTATTGATATCAGCATTTGCGCCTTCGAGTGGCACAGATCTTAACGCCTACTCCGGCGGTATCCTCCTGCATATAGGCAGCTCGGTTCTAGCCTATGCGATGTTGACGCTGGCAGCTATTCAATCCGGGTTGGTCGCCATACAGGACCGACACCTAAAACAAAGACACACGCGGGGTATTATTCAGGTATTGCCACCCCTGCAGCTCATGGAAACCATGTTGTTCGAGCTCATTTGGGCCGGCGTTATTTTGCTCACCGTCTCCATCGTTTCCGGCATTGTGTTTGTCGAAGACATTTTTGCACAGCATCTGGTCCACAAGACTGTGTTATCAATCTTCGCGTGGATACTCTTTTCCATATTGCTCTGGGGACGCTACCAACTCGGTTGGCGCAGCCAAACAGCAGTACGTTTCACGATCACAGGCTTCATTCTGCTCATGCTGGCTTATTTTGGCTCCAAGATGGTGCTGGAGTTGGTGTTGCAGCGGGTTTAATATTGGGCCTTGCCCCCAACACCATTTTTCTTCAAGATACCTTTCTCAACAGCCACAGAGTTAACACCCCAATTGAACGAAGCACCGCTGGGTCTATTATTCTCAGTACTGGTAGCGCTCATCCTGTTATCCGGATTCTTTTCCAGTTCCGAAACCAGCATGATGTCCCTCAATCGCTACCGTCTGAAACACCTCTCGAAAAACAATCACAGGGGCGCCAAGAGAGCGAGTCGCCTGCTGGAACGTCCTGACCGGCTGATCGGGCTAATATTAATCGGCAACAACCTGGTGAATATTCTCGCCTCGGCCATCGCCACAGTGATCGCCATACGTCTTTGGGGGGACGCCGGTATCTTTGTCGCCACACTCCTGCTAACGCTGGTGATACTCATCTTTGCGGAGATAACGCCTAAAACCATCGCCGCACTGTACCCGGAAAAAGTCGCCTTTCCCGCAAGCTTCATCCTCGTACCTTTGCTGAGGGTCTTCCATCCACTGGTGTGGCTGATCAACAGCTTCACCAATGCCCTGTTGGGGCTCTTTGGAATCGACCCTTCAAGCAAGAGCGATGAAAATGTGTCCAGCGATGAGCTGCGTACCATCGTCACAGAAGCCGGGCAGCTCATTCCTGTGCGCCACCGGGCGATGTTACTTAACATTCTCGACCTGGAAGAAGTTTCAGTTGATGACATTATGGTACCGCGCAACGAGGTCTACGGCATCGACCTGGATGATAGCGACGAAGAAATATTGCGCCGTATCCAGGGCAGCTCCCACACTCGCGTACCGGTGTGGCAGGAGAATGTGAACAACATCACGGGGGTTCTACACATGCGCAACATCAGCAGAATCCTCGACAGGAACGGGCTGGACCGAGCAGCCCTACAACGCGAAATGGAACCACCCTACTTCATACCAGAAAGTACCCCACTGCATACGCAGTTGCTGAACTTCCAAAAAAAGAAACACCGCCTGGCCGTCGTCGTCGACGAGTATGGCGAAGTAATGGGCCTGGTCGCTCTGGAAGATATTCTGGAGGAGATTGTCGGGGAATTCACCTCCAATCTGGCCGAAAGCGTGGGCAATATTTTTCCCCAGCGCGACGGTAGTTTTATTATCAGTGGCACGGCTACGGTTCGCGAGGTGAACAAATCACTGCAATGGGAATTGCCAACTGACGGGCCAAAAACCCTGAGCGGTTTGATTCTGGAATACCTGGAGGGCTTCCCCGATGCCAACGTGGGACTATCCATAGGCGATTACCAGCTGGAAGTGCTAGAGCTCCATAGTAACGTGGTACAGGCGGTTAGAGGCAGAACCAGCGCTTCTGCAGCGGCCACTACTTCAGAAAAATAGTCCTGGAAGCGGAGAGCCGCTCTTTGGCCAAATTCAGAATATCCTGCTTTTCCTCCGTTGTGGCCATAAACCAGTCGGTAATTTCTGCCGCACTGCGAAAACAACCCTGACAAATATCCTTTTCATCCAGCACACAGATTGAAATACACGGCGATTGTGGATCTGCAGTGCTCAAGAGGGTTCGCTGAGCTCTTTCAGGAAACGCTCGCTATTGGCGATGTAATGCTCGGCGTTTGTTGCCAGAATTTCCTGCTCTCGCGCGGTAAAGGTTTTTTTAATTTTTGCGGGAGAACCCAACACCATACTGCCATCAGGTATTTCCATTCCCTCTGTCACAAGGGCGTTGGCGCCAATAAGACAGGACTTGCCCACCTTCGCGTTATTTAAAACCACCGCATTAATACCCACCAAAGTGCCATCACCAATAGTGCAGCCATGAATCATGGCGTTGTGCCCCACCGTCACATTTTCACCCAGAATCGCAGGAGACCCCGGGTCGGCGTGCACCACGGCGCCGTCCTGAATATTAGTGCCAGCACCTACAACAATGCGCTCCGCATCGCCGCGCAATACACAGCTAAACCAGACACTGCTGCGATCATGTAAGGTCACATCACCGATGACCGCCGAATTGGGCGCAATGAAATGCCCTTCACCGAGAAGGGTTGGGTGTTTGTCGCCGAGGCTATACTTCATGGTTTATGTTTCCCGTAAGGTTCAAGATCCAGGCCCGCATCGAGGGCCATATTTGCCAGTTGAGCAAGGACCGCAGCCGTTACTCCCCAGACATTATCGTCATTTATTTGGTAGTGTGGAACCATTACCGTGCGCTTGCCATCAGACATTGCTTCCAGGCGATAGCAGTGCCGGTCGGCAAAATGCGCAAGCGGTGGCAAAAATACGCTGGCGAATTCCCCCGGATCAACGCTTAGATCAAGCTGAGCTGGCACTTTAGCAATACAGGGATAAACTTCAAAACCGGTGCGGGTCACCAGGGGGGCCAATTGGCCAAGAGCCTCGGGGAGCTCCTGAGCGATACCAACCTCTTCTTCTGCCTCGCGAATCGCAGTGGCCCAGGGCGATACATCCTCCACTTCCCGCTTGCCGCCCGGAAAAGCAATCTCCCCGGGATGCAATCGCAAATGCAAAGCCCGCCGACCCAATATCACCCTGGGCTCAGGCTCGTCAGTTAGCGCCACGAGCACCCCTGCCTGCGCGCCCTGCCCCGTCCAGGGCGCTGCCTGCAATTTCAGCTGGGCGCCAAGTCTTGCAAATACTTGCAATGATGACCCTGCGCTTAAGGACATAGGCACACCAGAAGGAAAATCCTAGACCCCACGGGTTTGTTCTTCATAAAACCGGCCGGCAAACTCATCCAGAGTTTGGCTCTCCACAGCGCCGCGTATCCCCGCCATATGGTCCTGATAATAATGCAGGTTGTGGATCGTATTGAGCTGCGATCCGAGAATTTCATTACACTTGTCCAGGTGATGCAAATAGGCACGACTGAAATTCTCACAGGTGTAACAACTGCAGGCCTCGTCCACTGGCAAGGTACTTGTCTTATGGCGCGAATTGCGCAGCTTTAGCACCCCGCGCGAAGTGAAAATATGACCATTACGCGCGTTGCGTGTAGGCATAACACAGTCGAACATATCCACACCACGACGGACACCTTCTAGCAAATCTGCAGGCGTTCCTACTCCCATCAAATAACGCGGTTTGTCCTCGGGGAGGATCGACTGCATGGCATCAAGCACATTGATCATTTCTTCTTTTGGTTCGCCTACCGACAGGCCACCAATGGCGTAACCGTCGAAACCAATGCCTTCCAACCCGGCGAGCGACTCGCGCCGCAAGTTGGGAAACATTCCGCCCTGAATGATACCGAACAGCGCAGAGGTACTTTCTCCGTGCCCTGACTTACTGCGCGCCGCCCACCGCAAGGATAACTCCATAGAAATGCGAGCCTCCTTTTCGGTGGCGGGATAAGGCGTACACTCGTCAAAAATCATGACAATATCGGAACCCAAACTGCGCTGAATCGCCATAGACTTCTCGGGATCCAAAAAGACCGGGGAGCCGTCCACCGGGCTGCGAAATTTAACCCCTTCCTCGGTGATTTTGCGCATCTCTCCCAGACTGAAAACCTGAAAGCCGCCAGAATCAGTGAGGATAGGCCCGGACCAATTCATAAAATCGTGTAAATCACCGTGTTGCTCGATGATATCCGTGCCCGGGCGCAGCCACAGATGAAACGTATTGCCCAACAGAATTTCAGCCCCTGTGGCGTGAATATCACGCGGCAGCATGCCTTTAACCGTGCCGTAGGTTCCCACGGGCATGAAAGCCGGGGTTTCCACGGTGCCACGTGGAAAAGTCAGTCGGGCGCGACGAGCGGGTCCGTCGTTGCCGAGGCGTTCAAATTTCATCGCGCACTCACGGGTCATGCCATTTCCTCTATCTTTTGTCTCTTTTGCGGTGTAATCAGCATTGCATCACCATAACTGAAAAATCGATAACGGTTTTCGATGGCACTGCGATAGGCCTCCAGAATATTTTCCCGCCCCGCAAAAGCGCTCACCAGCATCAACAGCGTAGACTCTGGCAAATGAAAATTGGTTATTAATGCATCCACGCTGTGAAAGCGGTATCCCGGGTAAATAAAAATATTGGTATCGCCAAAAAAGGGCTGAATGATTCCCCCTTGCGCGCTTGCGGTTTCCAGCGATCGAACCGCGGTAGTGCCCACCGCGACTACTCGCCCGCCGCGCGCCCTTGCCGCCCTGACGGCTTCACAAACAGATTCGTCCACTTCGACATATTCCGCATGCATCACATGATCTTGAATATTATCAGCCTTCACCGGTTGGAAGGTGCCCGCCCCAACGTGCAATGTGACAGTAGCACGGTGAATTCCCTGCGCATCACACTGCGCAATAAGTTCTTCGCTAAAGTGCAGGCCCGCCGTTGGCGCAGCAACAGCGCCCTCTCGCTCACCAAAGACAGTTTGGTAGCGCTGTTGATCCTCTATGACATCCTCACGATTAATATAAGGAGGCAAGGGCATATGCCCTATCTCACCCAGTATCTGCGCCAATGGTGGGCCATCCTCGCTGGAAAGACAAAAGAGTGCGCCTTCCCTGCCGGTAACCTGCAATCGAAAATCACCCGGTTCCAGGCCTTCCCGCGCACTCAATAAAATATCCGCACCGGGTTTGGGCGATTTGCTACTGCGCACGTGCGCCAGCGCGGTATGTGTACCGGTAAGCCGCTCTATCAAAATTTCCAGCTTACCGCCGGTAGATTTTTGGCCCCAGAGACGGGCGGGAATTACCCGGGTATTATTAAAAACCAGCAGATCATCAGGCGAGATAAAGTCGGGCAGTTCGGAAAACGTATGGTGCGCGATATCGCCACTGCCCCCATCAAGGCATAGAAGGCGGCTATCTGTGCGCTCCGCCAGCGGATGCTGTGCGATCAGTTCAGGCGGTAAATGGTAAGAAAAATCCGTGCGTTTCATATTGACAATAAATTACCGGGACAAAAAAGCCGGCTAGTAGCCGGCTTTGGCGTGCTTGAAAGAACTTACTTCTCTTCTTCCTCGGCGGGCGCTTCTTCAGCTGCTGCCTCTTCTACAGGTGCTTCTTCCGCTACTTCTTCAGCGGGAGCTTCCTCGGCCACTTCTTCAGCGGGGGCTTCCTCGGCTACCGGCTCGGGTGCAGCAGGTGCCGCTACTTTGATAAGGCCCTCTTCTGCCAGAATTCGAATCTTGTCTTCACCATTTACGGCGTTTTTATTGCCGTCCTTAACGGCAAAACGATCATCACTGCGCTTGTAAATTGCGTAGTCTGCTGTTTTTTTCACCAACTTCATGGCCATGCTCTTTTCTCCCAAGATACTCAGATTTTGCGCCGCCGTTGCCGGGGACACAGTTAAAAGTGATAGCTGACGCTTCAACTGGCGCGCAGTGTACAGCCAAATTCGCCACAGGTTAAGGAAAACATTGAACTTTGGAGACGGATTGATATAATGCCGCGCTCTCCAAATCGGGCCAGCGCCATCTGGTTGATGACCCGAATATTCCCTCCTGTGCCGGAGTGGTGAAATTGGTAGACACGTCGGATTCAAAATCCGATGCTCGCAAGAGCGTGCCGGTTCAAGTCCGGCCTCCGGTACCATTTCTATTTCTGTAATCTACAACCGTGCCCGCGTGCCGGCCGAAATGTCGGACCATCAAGTCCG
>JBALVT010000229.1:0-6053 GCA_036961345.1 Halioglobus sp. | reverse complement strand
GAAATCATCTACCGCTAATGAGAGATTGAAATTTTGCAATGCTGAAGCTGTACTCCAGGTATCGGCGGGAGTAGACAATACGGGTAAGCCCCTGGCCATGGCTTCCTCGCAAAGTTCCATAATCGCGGGTTCGGGTAGGCGATTGTCGTTGAGTAAGATTCCCGCAATATCGACCCCGTTCATAGAGGCAAGTGCCGCGGCCACAAACACATCATTGCGATCCCCGGGGGTGACAATGAACGTGCCCGCTGTGAATTCGTTTTGTGATAGTGCCGCCGCATACATTTTGATGTTGCGTATGCGCCTGGACTGGCTTTCACCTACATTGATACAGTGAGCACCGAGGTATTGCGTCAGGTCACTGACACGCGGTGCACTTATCGCCCTGTTCCAGGGTATGGCCCCCAGAAGTTTCATCTCACCGTTACCAAAACGTTCTTCCAATTGCTCACGAGTGACTGTGGTAGGCGGAGCTATCCCGCTAACGATGTCAGGGGTGTTCTTTGCGTCATCGTAGTCAGCGGCGATCTTGTTGATAATGCAGCCGCTAACAGTACAACCGTTTTTACCGCCGAAGTAATTCTCGGCGATTTCCATTCGTTCCAGAATCTCTGCTGCTCCATGATTTCCAGGTGTGCCGACAAAAACAACTTTTGATCCCAGGGTCCGGGCGATTTCAAGATTGAATCGGTTGGCGAATGCGATATCGCGATTGGGCACCATTCCTTCTACTACAATGAGCTGAGCGTCGTTTTTATGTGCTTCCAGGCGGGCTATGACTTCTTCAAGCAGGTCGTCGCCGTTACCGCTGGCGATCAATTTTTCCGCATGATTCTGGTCAAGAGGCGGTATGGTAGGAATATTACAGGTCTCGTTGAGAATAGCGGTAGAGAGGTCGGCGTAATCTGACCCCTCAGTTTTCTCAGCCACGGGTTTGAAAAAAGTGACCTTGACTCCGGTCTGCTCAAGCGCGTTGACAAGGCCCAGGCTGACGGTTGTGAGACCAACTTTTTCGCTAACAGGGACAAGGATTACACTGCGTACCATAAAGTTGGATCCTGAATTAGTGGCTTTGGGTTGTCGCTATTCGGGCCGCGTCCGCTGCGATAACCCATTCTTCATTGGTGGGGATTACCAGTACCGGAGGTGAATTTTCCTGGTGAATATGCCCGGCTGCACCTGAACCGAGGTTTTCATTGGCATCCGGGTCGAGTTGATAGCCCAGCGGTTGCAGTAACAGTAATAATTTGGCCCGCATGTATACGGAGTTTTCACCAATCCCGCCTGTCAAAATGAGCGCGTCAAGCGGGCTGGCGGCGATCATGTAGCTGGCGATATATTTGGCCAGTCGGTAGCAGAAAATATCCAAAGCCAACTGTGCGCGCGTATTGCCGTCGGCCGCTGCCCTCTCGAGTGTTCGGCAGTCATTACTTAGCCCTGAAAGTCCAAGCAGCCCGCTGTCTTTGTTGTAAAGGGTGTTCACCTGCTTGCCAGTATATCCCAGGTGATCTTCAAGAAAAGGCGTCAGGCTGGGATCCAGATCACCACTGCGTGTGCCCATTGTCAGGCCCTCCAAAGGGGTGAACCCCATACTGGTATCAACGGATTTTCCGGCGACCACCGCACACAAACTGCAGCCATTGCCCAGATGTGCGCTGATGAAATTACTATCCTGTGGTGCTTTTCCCAGCATGTTTGCCGCTTCGCCTGTCACATAGCGGTGGCTGCTGCCATGAAATCCATAGCGACGTACCCCGTGATCTGAGTACAGTTCATAGGGTAGCGCATATAAATATGCTGTTTCTGGCATGCTCTGGTGAAAGGCGGTATCGAATACAGCGATGTGGGGAAGTGCGGGGAACGCCGTCTTTGCGGCCGAGATACCCTGTAAGTTTACCGGGTTATGCAGTGGTGCCAGGTGCTGATGAGCGGCAATGGCTTCCAGAACCTCTTCATCAATAAGGACAGATTCAGCAAATGCTTCGCCGCCATGCACTACTCGGTGTCCGACCGCTATAATGGTTTCATCGAGCTGCGCTTGTTTCACAAGTTCCACGATTGCCAGTATGGCGCTGTGATGGTTTGCTTCCTTACCCAATGGCACTGTTTGTTTGGTGGCACCATCGCCGAAGAATTTCAGATTTGAGTTCTGGGACAGTAGGCGCTCAGCCACCCCCTGCGCCATCACGGTGCCGCACTCAGGCCTTATTATTGCAAATTTGACAGAAGAGCTTCCGCAATTTACTACCAGAACATTTCCCCGCATGTTGTTTTGGTACTCCATCAGCAGAGTTTTCAGTGCTTCAGTGGGGTGTATCTGTGAACTGCGTCATTACGTAGTCTACCCGCTCGTCTGCGGTAGTATGCAGTTTATTAGACAGCGCTTCGATGTGGCGCAATCTTGGTAGCAGGCCAATGCCGTTGGCTATTTGTATGGCCAGCCCCGGCCTGGCATTTAGCTCTAATAGCTGTGGGCCATGTTCGCTGTCCAATACTAGATCGGTGCCGAGATATTCCAGCCCGGTCATGTCGCAGCAACGGGCGGCGAGTAGCAATATCTCGCGCCAGTTAGCGATGTGAATTTCGTCTAGTGGTCGCTTGGTGTCCGGGTGTGCAAGGATTTTCTTGGCGAACTGAACGGCATTAAGACAGCGACCATCATCCAGTGCCAGGCCAACCCCTACCGCGCCCTGGTGCAAGTTGGCTTTGCCATCCGAGGCGTGTGTTGCCAGTCGCAACATGGCCATCACCGGGTAACCCTGGAACACTATGATGCGAATATCCGGCACACCCTCGTGGGAAAAGCCCGCGAAACTCTGGTCGAAGGATATCAAGTCTTCAATAAGAACAATGTCCGAGGTGCCCCCAAGAGAGTACAAACCAGCCAGGGTATTGCTCATATGCCTACGCACGTCGGAAATATCCAGCCTTGCACCGGAACTCTTCACAAACATATCACCGTCTCTTCCAGTGATAACCAATATACCTTTGCCCCCGGAACCCTTGGCAGGCTTCAATACAAAGCTTTCGCGTTCAGATAGCTGGTCTTCTATATGGTTGATTTCATGTTGCTCTCGAACTACAAACTGCAGCGCAGGGGTGGGAACACCAAACTCTTGAGCAAGTATTTTTGTCTTGAGTTTATTGTCTACCAGTGGATACAAAGTTCGATTGTTGTAGCGGCCTATATAATCCAGGTTGCGACTGTTCATGCCTAGCATGCCGAGGTTTTGAAGCCGTTTCGGGCTTATCCAGGCCACGCCGACTAACCTTCATCCATAGCGCGAAAGCGGCGCAATTCGGACAGTTTGTAGCCTGTGTATTGCCCCATGGTGAGTATGGCTGCCAACAGGACAAGATTGAGTTCCGGGAAATTGAAACTCAGGTGATTAACTATGGTTGTCTGCATTAACAGGTAGGCGATAATGGCCACTAACAAGCTTCCACCGCCTTGTATTAATACTTCGTGAGGGCCTTCTTCCTCCCACAGGATAGACATGCGCTCGATGGTCCAGGCAATGATAATCATCGGGAAGAAGGTGATCGTCATCCCGGTGCTGTAACCCAACTGAAAACCAATAATACTGATGGCGGAAATTAGAAATATGACCAGTACCACCAGTGTGGCGATACGTGCAACCAGAAGTAGATTGAGCTTGGACAGGAATGTGCGCAGTAATAAACCAAAGCCGACGACACTGATAAAACCGATTAATCCGGGAATTAGCGATGTCTGCAAAAAAGACAGCGATATCAGTATAGGCATGAATGTGCCGGCAGTTTGCAAGCCAATGATGACGCGCATGAATACTACAACGGCGGCGCCCAGTGGTAGTAGTAGCAGCAGTTTGAACATGCTTTGTTCTTCGATTGGCAGGTGGTGCACGCCGATGATAGAAAAGACGCTCTGGCTGTCCTGAACCTGTGCCATTTGCAATGCAGGAACGGTTTGCCGAATCATGGAAAAGCTAACACGTGATTTTCGGGCTCCGGTAACATCCAGTAGTGATTTGCCGCCGCGATGCCAAAGTAGAAGGTTGTCGGGTAGCCCCGAATCGCCGGTTTCCGGGTTAAACAGTAACCAGCCTGCCTCGGTGTATATTTCCACCATCGGAGTTAGCTGTTGGCGGCGTCGTGCATCCTCCAGGTAGAGCCCCAGCACAGAGCGCGAGGGTACTTTTGCCTGGCTCAGGAACTTTATTAAAAGGTCTGCCTTGGTCTCGTCCTGGGCGAGTAACAAAGCGGTGTTCTGGTCCTGTTGGTCCATGTTGAGAAGTTTAATGAGTTCTCGGGTCAGGCTGTCGGGGGAGCTTGATGTACTCTGAGCACGTTTTAATATGTGCTTTGCAGCAATTCGCTGTGCGTCGTCCCAGAATACGGTGGCGATCTCATCGGGTGCCGTGGTGGGCGGAGAGGCTTGTTCGGCAGTTTCAACAAACTGCGCGGAATAATAAAGAGACTGATCGCCTGTCTCAATTCGTTTTGTCCATTCCCCGCGGCGATCGCCGTCGTCCATGATGATAGAAAAGCCATAGCCTGGAGATGCTGCTTGCTCGGTGAACAGATTGAAACCGGGAATGGCGTCGGGTAATCCCAGGCTCGCGGTAATGGGCTCGCCGATGGCTTTGAAGTCGATTCTGGCCTCTACCAACCAGACAGCTTTTTCCTTACCGGGATTGAACGGAATTCCCGTTTCTACGTGGCGCAACCAGGCAAAGATCAGGCCGGCAAGCGCGATGATCAATACCATGGCGTAGAATGCACCCTGACGTGCCATTAGGTATCCTTTTCTGCAGTTGCTGTAGAAGCAGAACCGGTAACCGGCGCAATGTTTTGTTGGCTTACGTCTACCACCATGACGTCCTGTAGTATGTTTCGACCAATGAGTACCTGGTAGTCCAGATGGCCGCGATTACTCAATGTAAACTCGGCGGATTGTGAAACGTGACCTACCGTAAGTCCTAATTTTATGACTGGGCGGCGCTCTGGTTCGCTATTGTTTGATTGGATGATGAGTGCCATTCGCACCAGCTTGCGTTCCAGTTCAATCGGCTCGTTGCTCTCGGGGTGCACAATTTCGAATCGTACCCAGCGCCGGCTATTACGTTCAAACAGCTCAATATTTCGAGCGTCCAAAGAGGCGGTTTCGGCACCGGTGTCTATGCGCGCCGGTAATGTTAATTGAAGGTCTTGCAGCCAGACCTGTTCTCGCTGTCCAACAACCATTTTGCCGGCGCTGTCTTGCGGCGGAGTGACAGTTTCAACGGGCAGGCACGCGACCTCCTGCTCTTGGGTGGAGACAACTGGTAGGGGCCTGGCGGCAATTTGGCCGAGGTCTTTCTGAATCAGGGAAAGCTGAGACAACATGTCAGTAATCTGCCCCTGCTGCTGTGTGATAAGTTGGGTGCTCTGCTCCTGATTACTAAGGCACTGGTCAATAGAGGATTCCAGTTGTTGACCTTGATTAATAAGTTCGGTTTGGGAAGTGCACGCTGTGGTAAGCAGTGTTAACAATATATAAAAGACACCGCACGCTCGTGATCGCGCCATTAATAGCTCCAGGTTACTCAGTTTAGTCGTTTTTGTGGCTGCCATCGCAAAGCGGCTGGGAAGCTGTTGCTTTGCAGCCACAGAAATACAGCGTAGCGGCCTCCTGAGCGTCGTAGCGCAGCGGCGAAAAGCCGGTATCTTTGTGGGAGCCGTCGCAAAATGGCTGAGTGCTACTCAGGCCGCAGGCGCACCAGAAGTAGGCCTTACCGGCCTCTACGTCTACGGGAAATGGGGCATCTGACGCTCTTTTGGGTTCATCCATATTATTCTCCACGAGGGTTCATCCAATAACAGGTTCACACTCAACATGATCGGCGGAGCGGGACACGGATCGGAGTCGGATTATCGGATTCTGGCACAGCCTTTCAATTATAGACGATTTGACGATTCGCTGCTGCGCGGTTCTTATTGTTAGTAGCCTTAGCCAGTGGTGCGCTCAGGTGGCGTAATCCTAGCAGATAAGAGGCAAAATCAGTACTGTGTATAGTGCGTCTTTTTAGCCC
>JBALVT010000228.1:0-6181 GCA_036961345.1 Halioglobus sp. | reverse complement strand
GGCGGGGTCTTGCGTGGCGATACCGGTGGGACACTTATTGGTATTACAGTGCCGCGACTGAATACATCCCAACGCCATCATCATGGTGCGGGCGGCATTAACGCTATCAGCGCCCACCGCTATTTTCGACAATAAGTCAAAGCTGGAAGCGGTTTTTCCGGAAGCAATAATTTTTATTTTGCCTCTCAGACCAGTGCCCACCAGGGCATTATGAACAAGAAAAACACTCTCCAGGCACACCATGCCCAGGCGGTTTGTAAACTCAACCGGGGCTGCACCAGTGCCGCCTTCGGCACCATCCACAGTGATGAAATCCGGTGTTATGCCCGATTCCAGCATGGCTTTACAAAGATTGAGAAATTCTACCGGGTTGCCAATGCACAACTTAAAGCCTACAGGTTTGCCGCCGCTTAACTGTCGCAGTTTGGTGATGAAATTCAGCAATTCCATCGGCGTGGTGCACTCGGGGTTAACCGCAGGCGATACGCAGTCGCGGTCGGTGGCAATATGGCGAATGGCGGCAATTTCATCGGTAATTTTTGCTGCGGGCAACACACCCCCATGGCCGGGCTTGGCCCCCTGCGACAATTTGATTTCAATCATCTTGATCTGTGGCTTTTGCGCCATGGCGGAAAAACTATCGGGAGCGAAATTTCCCTCTGCGTCGCGACAACCAAACAACCCCGTGCCGATTTGCCACACCACATCACCACCGTGCTTGAGGTGATATGGGCTTGCGCCTCCTTCCCCGGTATTATGGTAACAGCCGGCCTTCAGCGCACCCAAATTGAGCGCTTCGATTGCGTTTGCACTGAGAGAGCCGAAGCTCATGGCAGAGATATTGAGGTAGGAGGCCTCATAAGGCTGCGTGCAATCCGGGCCGCCAATGCGAATTTTTTTAGCGCTGTCCGAGACGGTTCTCGGGTGTAGGGAGTGCCACAAGCTCAGGTAGTTATCTTCCAGTAAATCTCTTTGGGTGCCAAAAGCGATGGTGTCTCGAATATTTTTGGCCCGTTGGTAGACCAAAGAGCGCTGCTCGCGGCTAAATGGGCGCTCCTCTGTATCATTGGCGATAAAGTATTGTTGGATTTCGACGCGATAAGATTCGAGAAAATAACGGAGATACGCTACTACAGGGTACAGGCGATTGAGGGTGTGCTTGCTGATAAAGATATCGTAAAAGCCGATAACCGTATAAGCCAGGCAAGCGATACAAAGCAGGCCTGGGAAGACGCCCCCTACGGTCAGCCAATAAATCAGTGTCAGCGCATTGCCCAGACTGGCAACGCACCAGTAAAACTTTTGCATGATGGTCATGAGGGGCTCTCTTTGGGCGTCAAATAGGCATGTTATTAGCTGGTATTGAACGCTATTGAGCAAAAGCTGGCAATGGCTTTTTGTAGAAGGCAGCCTAAATGTCGGTTCTGGTGACTCCCGGCACCTCAAGCACCAAGTCCGCGCCGTAGACCTTGCCCGGAGTCTGGAAACCGGGCTCCCAGTGACCGTCTAGCACCCGCTTGGCAATAATCAAAGTGCTATGAAAAGTAAGCAGGTACGCCTCTGGCGTAATCAATTCTGCGCTGGCAGTGTCGCCAGCCGAATTGCTGGCAGTTGATACAATCTGTGTCTGGCGTCTTGCCTGTGCTTCGGGTGGCGGGCCCTCAGGTGCAAACTCTTCAATAAGCCAGGATAGAACTCGTCGGCCGAAATCCAATTGCGTCACTCGCAGAATCCACGGTGGGATTTCTCCCTGCTGCACCTGGAATACCTCGATATTCGGAATGCCAGTGCTGACATAGCTCGTCATCATGTCGGCCCAGGGAATTTGCACTAAGGTCTGTTGCTGCCCTTTCTCCTCTCGGTGGATCACTTTGGGTTTCGACATGGGAACCATTTGCCCATTCTGGCGTTTCAGAAGAGGTCTGCCCAGCATCTCAAGTCCGGATTTCATAGTGCCGCGACTGGCGGCTGCACCGGCTACCGAGGTGTAGTCGCCATTTAGTATGACCTTTAAGTGGGTCGGTTTGTTGACCTTTTCCGCCACGTATACATTGAGGCAGTCGGTGGGTACGACGTCGAAGCCAACAGCGGGCATCACCATGATATTGGCGCGTTTGAATTCTTCATCCCTGTCTAATTCGGCTTGAATCACATGGTTTTCACCCGTTAGATCAACATAATGGGTACCGGCTTCCACGACGGCATCGATCATGGGCTTGCCGGTAAAGGTGTAGGGACCGGCTATGTGCAAAACGATTTCGAAATGCCTTAGCACCTTTACCAGATTGTCGTGGTTATTTTCGAGACTTAGTACCACGTAGTCATAATCGAGTGATTCGGCCAGTGGTCGGAGCTTGGATTCGTTACGTCCAGCCAGGACTGGAGTGATGCCGTATTCGGCCGCCAGCCTGGCGATACCCGCGCCTGTGAAACCGTAGGCACCGTAAATCAGAACCTGTCCTTTGCGGTCCTTGGGCAATTTATCGAGAATATCAGCGCCAAGTGGGGCAGGGGGCTTGGCGGGCATAGGCTCGGGTAGGGTAAGCATGTAAACGCCAATACAGGCTGCCACCAAAAGCCCGACCAAGGTCCCCAGAATTTTGCGCATCATTGTTTCTCCAATCGGCGGCGGTTGGCCGCAGTAATTTGTTGCTTAGTATACGGAAGATCGGCAGTTCACGGTTCTGTAATTGCTGTCGACTGGACTTTCGACCCACCGTACATTATTTCTTACCTTGCCGGGCTCAACTATCGCTTAAATTTGAGGTGCGTGGTGACAATCATCGGGAAATTGAAGGCCTATTAACCGAATGAGGTATAACCCTCCAGCTTGTTCAGCAGCGCCGTTAGTGCTTTGGAAAGTCCAGCGTGGCCACGGTTTCAAAATGGTAGGTAGAGGGGAACATATCCAGAAGGCTCAAATGTGACAATGTGAACTTGCCTGTGAGACTTCGCACGTCGGCCGCTAGGCTCGCCGGGTTACAACTGACATAGATAAGGCGTTTTGGCTTCAATTTATTAACCCAGTCGTTTAGTGCCGGAAAACCTTTGCGGGGCGGATCTACCAGCATTAGATCAAATTGCTTTAGACTCTGGCGCTGCAGAAACCGCGGCAGGGCATCTTCGTCATACAGGTTCATTGTCATAAAGTCGGCATGCTCTACATTACTCAGATCCACCATGCGCCGGGGTACTCGTTTTTCGGCGATGATGGGGCTGGATAAATTGCCGGTGCCGGAAAAAATATCCAGCACATGCTCAAACGGCACAGCCAAAGCCCGCTGTTTTACCTGATCAATTAGTATCTTATTAACGGCCTGATTAACCTGGGTGAACCCACCGTCCGAATAGGGTTGGTCCCAGCTGATATTGACCCTGTCATCCTGCCAGTAGATTTCGCAGTGACCATTGCCGCTGTGTTCCTTGGTCCAGTTTTTATCCTGATACAGGGCCTGTAGCTGTGCCTGTAACTGTGGCATTAGAATTTGGCACTCGGGGATCTCGACAACCTGATCCCTCAGACCGTCTACCATGCCTAGGTATTTGTGCCGGTAATGCAGTTGGAGCCTGTTGCGATAATGCTGGCGCTGCGGTGCCCGGCTAACGTCGATGCCGCACTGTGGCAGTGCAATATTCCTGAAACAGTTTTGTAACACGGATTTTTTCAATGCCAGCTCGGTGGCGTAATCCGTATGCAGGAAATGGCAGCCGGGGCATTCCTGAAAATGCGCGCAACTAGGCTCGATGCGTTGGTCGGAGGTGATGTCCAATGCTTCGAGCCTTGCGATGCTTACATTTTTCTTTTGCTTTAGAACCCGGGCAGTGCCGGTTTCACCCGGCAGGGTTTTAGCGATAAAGTGAACTTCATCCTTCAACTTGCTAACGCCCTGACCCAGGCCGTCGATACTCTCAATCTGGAAATCAATTTTTCTTGCCTGGATAATATCCGTTTTTTTATGCTGTCGAAAATGTCTGCGTTTAGCCACGGTAATCACTCTCGCTGTGTCGGCAAAATCTGGATGGCGCTGCGCCGGTTGAAGTGTGTTAGTCCGGCTCAGCGGTCTGTGATGGCGCTTGCTCCATATTCCAGCCATCGATTTAACTCGGGCGTCAGCTGCCGGGCAGCCAACTGTTCATACTCCGCAATTTGAGCCTGAGTAAATACACCTTCCCAACGACGGTTAGTGCCCTTGTGAAAGAAGTTTTTATTGTCTTTCCAGGTGCCGTGGGTTGCACCCGGCGCCATTTTCAGCGCGTTCGCTTTCATTTCTTTGAAGGTTACCCCCTGCAGAAGTTCTGGCCATATTTCTTCGTTTATTGGAATATCGAGGTAGGCAGAAATTCGTCGAATCTCCTTGTCAGGGTCACTCAGTAGGTCGGAGAAGTGTACAAATAAAATATTGGGAAGCTCACGATAATCCCACCAGCTTTGAGCGTGGCGCAGGTGCGACCAGAAAGGATAGCCGTCCTGCTCCCACTCCACGCTGCCTCTGCGAAGCCATTCGTCAAAAGCGTCGTTCACAGACTCCCCCGGAGAGGGAAGTTCCTGGCCCTGAAAATCAGCTGCATTGTTTAGCTCTGAGATAACTTCCGGGGTCATATTATTCCAGTGGTTCCACATGGACATGAAAACATCGCGACCGTCTCGGCCCACAAAAATATATTTAACATCCTCGAAAAACTTAACCCCATCAAGGGGACAGTGGGTTTTGATGTAACGACGGTTCTGTAGTTGGGCTATTTGATCCACAACGACGTCAAGAGGGTCGAAGTTTGAGTCAAACCAGGGGCTTAATTCATCTTGCGGAACCGGTGGTTGTGGCTGTTGGAAAACTAAAGCGGCACAGATACCCTGCATCCATGTAGTGCCGGCCTTATAGGATGTCGTTATGATTATGTCGTCGGTCCGCGGGACGAATGCATCCCATTTGACGCTATTCATTACTGCATTTTGGTAGTGGCGAGTTCTGGTGGGTAGGGTCGGCATATATTCACCTCGGCTTATTAGTTTCACTTATGCTAGAGCAGCAGGATACTGCAAATAATGGTAGTGCCAGGATAGCAACCCATAATTGTTAGAATTGGCGGAGGGCCTGCCCCGCTTTATTGGGTATGAACACATACAAACGCCAACGACTAAATTGATACCCTTTAGTTCGTTCTGTAGTTGAGCGTTAAACCATAGGTCAACGGTGGTGCGTTGATGCCTGCAAAGCCGCCCATGATGGCAACATCGAAGCCGACTACATTATATTCTTCATCCAGCAGATTACGGCCCCACAGGGTAAGCTGCCACTGGTCGTCCTTACCCGACAAACCAAGACGGGCATTGACCATGTGTACTGGGTCACGGCGCAGAGCCTCATCCAGATCCTGGGCCATATAGAGCTCGTCGATAAAGTTGTATTCAAACCTGGCCAACCAGCTTATGTCACTGTCGCCAAAAGTGTCGTTGAATTGCACGAAGTTACTGACAGTCCACTCCGGCGCATTGTCGATACTCTTGCCAGTTAAATCCTGCACACAATCAGGGAGCACGAAGGGGCTGCCGCCGGTAACCGCAAACACCTGCGCGGCAGTACACTCGCCTGTTTTAAAGTCAGAATAGGTAGCATCGTTGTAGCCGATAGCCATGCCCAGTGAAACCAATGCGTTGGGCGCATAGATCAAATCGAATTCGACGCCTTTACTCTCCATAGCCCCGGCATTACGCACCGTAATGTTGGCGCCGTCAAAGCCCTGCGCCTGGAAATCATCGTAGTCTACAAAAAACACCGTGGCATTGACCCGTAAGCGCCGGTCGAGCCAGGTGGTTTTGGCCCCGATTTCATAATTGCGCGAGCGCTCATCCTCGAATTCACCAGGCACGCCAACTGCCGTGCGAATCTGATTGAAACCGCCCGACTTAAAGCCCTGGCTGGCACTGGTGTAGAGCATCATGCCTTCTCTTGGAAACCAGCTCAGGCTCAGGGAAGGAGATACATCATTGGACGAGCGGTCTTCATCGACACTGGAGTCCGGGCCCGCAATAGGTGGAGCGTCAAGCGGGAAGGCGGGCTCGGGCCTGGAAATCTGCGTTCCTACTCGTGTCTTCTCTTCATAGGTATAGCGTGCACCAAAGGTCAGCTTCCAGGCTTCCGCGAAAGTCCAGTTAGCCTGGCCAAAGGCAGCATAACTGGTG
>JBALVT010000227.1:0-6283 GCA_036961345.1 Halioglobus sp. | reverse complement strand
ATAATAAGCATTCAGGGTCATGTTATCCGTTACCTGGAAGACAGTAGAAAGCTTGCTGGTAGCCATGAAAAGCTCTTTGGCGTCGGTACCCGGCACAGCGAATGCCTTGGAGAAATCTATTGGCGCCATCGACCCGCCAACGCCACTAATGGCACCACCTGCCAACAGGCTATTGCCCCAGTAAATCGTGTGCCGACCGGCCCGAATGCCTAGTGCTGTTTCGCCAATATCAAAATTGGCAAACACAAAAGCATCCAGCAATTCAGCGCCTTTGTAATGCATCTTCTCCGCTTCATCGTTGTACTCACCCGGCTCAACGCTCGGAGAAGCCCAGGTGTAACGCCTATCCTTTGGGTGATCACTGTCCTTATAGGCGTGGTCGTACCAGGCAGAAGCACTCATCCTGAAACCAAAATTTTGTTTGTAGATAAAATCCACCTCGGACAACACATCGAGACGGGAGCTGACAATACCCAGATTGCTACGGTCTACCGACAGATCGGAATCATCGGCAATAAAAAATGACTCATTACGGCTCGAACCCGCATAGACATCCTTGTCCTGCGCCGCCACCCGCGACATAAGGTTCGCCTTGAAAGTGTTGTCCCAGCGAATCTCCCAGTCGTCGGGTGTATCAAATTCAAAAGCCATCGCATTGGAACTGAGTGCGGCAGCAATAGATATCGCGAGTAAGTTTCTGTTCATATTTCGAGTCCTGTGTATCCATTTTAATATTATTGATTTCTGCGGCCATGGTTGCCTTGAGGGTCGGGCCCAACAGCGCCTACAAAAAACAGGATTGTAGATTCATTATAGACATAGTAAACAGACCAGTTTGACTATATGCGCCATATTTGGAATTTTTGCACCCGTTTTATGGTCACTATAACCTAACGTTGACATACATCATCAAGCCGAGGGGACAGTCATCACTCTGGAAAGCAATTTTTATTGGTAAGAAAAACGCCGTGTTCGCCACTGCGACGGGGTGACACCAAACCAGCGCTTGAAACTCCGGGTAAAAATACTCAACTCGGCAAACCCCAGCAACCCGCCGATGTCTGTAAAGCTGAATTGATGTTGCTCTATGTAGTTGATTGCCAGTTCAGACCGGATTCGGTCAATCTGTTGCTGAAAACTGGTGCGCTCCTGAAGCAACTTGCGCTGCATTGTACGCAGGCTATACCCCATACACTGCGCCACCATTTTCGCGTTGCAATCTCCGGTAGAGAGCAGGCTAATAATCACGCGCCGCATCTGCTCGAGGAAATCTCCAGCAAAGCTTGAACGTAAATACTGATGAAGTTGCAGGGGAACCGCATTGGCGGAATCACCGATGGGAAAATCGAGTACCGAGCCATCAAATACCAACTCGGAGACTGGGCTATCGAAGATAACCGGGCAACCGAAATAGCGCCTATAGTAGTCGGCATCATTGGGCTGGGGTCGTCGGAGCGAAATTGAGCTTGGCCGCCAATCGTCACCACACAGCATTCTGACAACAAGAAACCCCAGAGCTGCACCGTGGTCCCAGAATTGGGCGCTGGCCGCTGCACCCTCTAAACTGGTGTCAATAGTAAAACGGGACTGTTTGCCCCGGGTATCCAGCTTAACTTCCACCCCCTGGACGCTGTAATGCAGATACCGGTCGTAAATCATAAGCCCTGCGTGCACCGTGGGACATTGCATTGCCAACAAGCTCAATGCTCCGAACACCGCTATATTCTGCCGCCTAGCCAATTCCAGGCTGAAGTGCTCACATCTACAGCGATCAGCGGCGACCTGTAAAAGACGAATCTGTTGGTCAAAAGGAATCAGGAGTGTGGGTTGTTCAAATTGCGCCAGAGCCAGCCCCGCATGCTCAAGAATATCGTCCAGCGGACCACCGAGATCCGTGACCAATTCTGGAAATCCAGCTAAAAAGGATGATCTTATGAGGGGAACAGATGCGGCCATAGCTGTAATAATCGCGCAAGATGGCGCAAAAAGCCAATTATCTTACAATTTGTGGGAGGAGAGAGTGGCCGAGTACATTTCAGGTATACCTGGCCCGAAATGGCAGTGTTACATTGTCATGGGAGGCGTATTAGGACATTTTTCTAAGCTTGGCGGCCGTTTCCTTTTTCGTTGTTTCGATATGTGCACACAACAATTTCACAGCCGTGTCGACATCACCCGTTTCGCAAGCGTTAAGAATGTCATGGTGCTCGTCCTGAGGCCGGGTTAAACCGCTCGCCTCGGTTACGAGCAGTCTGATGTGTGGCCCCATTCGTTGCCGCAGGTCTGAGATCATCTGCACTAATTGCCGGTTGCCACACGGTTCGTATAGCTGTTGATGAAAACGAACATTCAGATCGCTCCAATCTTCCAGTTCAGTTTTACTGGCGCACTCCTTGAGAATTTGTTTTGCACCTGAAATGTCAGATGCAACCATATGTGGAACCGCAGTTTCCAGCGCTTTACATTCCAGTGCGATGCGAATATCCATCAACTGCAAAAGCTCGTCCGCGGTCATCTCGCGCACCGTTGCGCCCCTGTTTTTACGAAACAGAACAAAACCGTCAACCTCCAGCCTAGCCAGAGCTTCACGAACGGGAATTTTACTTACCCCATAACGCCTGGCGATATCATCCTGCTTCAGCTGCTCTCCAGGGACCAGCCTGCCGGACATAATGCCTTCCTTGATCGTGTCGTATATTGGGTCAGTCTTGACCTTTGAATGGACCACGGTTTGTTGAATCTCAATTATATTTGGGTTTCGGTGATGTTAACTTAATGGACGCTTGTTATCGCCCCGATATTGGTCGTTTTAACGTGAGATGTTTAAGCCGACACTTACACTGGCAATCAAACATCTACAACAGACCAATATTGGTCTGGGACATTTGTGCCCGCAATGTTGGATCATCATACCGACTCATGGCCAATGCGTGCGAGTATGGAGGCAACTCACCATCGCAAACCCAGTCGGCGCACAGAGATCCTGCGGCGCAGGAGGCCATGCTTCCAAAGCCTGACAAGGCACCCGCAACAAATGCACCCTGGTGATCAAGCGGACCTACCAAAGGCCAGTTTTCCTTTGTCATTGTGTAGTAACCACCATAGTGAACAAGGCCTTTCGGTAGTTTCTCTATGTATGGACTCAGGTTTGGATTTAACCGCGCCGCACCTCGCAGTACCACCTCGGGAAAGCTGGAGTCATACATCGGATCATTGATTAGCTCTTGATGGTTGTTTGGCAGGCTTGAGTTTCGGTTGTAGGCCCAACCCAGTTTAATCCAACGCCCAGTACCCTCTGGCCGGCAGTGAGTGCCACCTTCAATGGGCTGGGTTAGCCAGGTCAGGTTCGGGTCTTCATAGAGTGCAGCGCGTTCTTCGTCTTTCCAGTCGAGGCAGGCTTCATCCATATCGATCGAAAACGGTTGGTTTCTGGGCACCGCCTGCAAAGTGTCTTCAAATGCTATCTTTTGATGGAATACATTGTCTACCGGCAGTTTGGCGCCCAGCATTTTTGCGATTTCGCCTACATAGGGGCCTGCGGCGTTAACAACTCTATCTACTTTGAGCGACACGGTTCCATCTTGAGTGCTGACCTCCAAGGTGTAGCGATCATCTTTTACAATACTTTCCACATGACCTCGCAGCCTCCGGCAACCCAAGGGCTTAACCTGCTCCAACATGTATGCACCCAGTTGCTGGCCCGAGAAGTCACCGGCCCTGCGAATGTGCAAAACATTTTCGATCTGTGAACTAAAAGCAGGAAATGTCTTTTGAATCAATGCCTTACTGGACACCACGTCCACACCGTTTACAGAGCTCGTCCAGTCGTCGCTGTGCGGGTTTACGTAGCTGTCACTGGAACTATTATTATGGACCCGGACCAAGCCTTCTGAAGCTTTGTAGTTGGATTCCAACGCCTCCATTAGGTCGTCTATATTTCTGCGACGCGTGGCAAGAGCATAGCCTCGCTGCTTTATCTGCAAGACATTTGAAGACTCTCGAGCAATATCGTGCATCAAACTAATACTGTGATTTGTGAATTCAGTCATTGGCTGTGATGGCCACCAGTTGCGATAATTATCCCCTGACTGCGCGCTCGTGTAACTCATCGGGTCACGAGCATCGATGAGTATCACCGATTTGCGCTGATATTTTTTGCACAGGTAGTAAGCAGTGGCGATACCAACAATACCCGCGCCGATTATTGCAATTTCCACGTCTTCAATTTTTTTCATACTGTTCCACGTCATTCAACCTGACCCGACCAGGACATTGAGTTGATGTTAATTGATAATTTTTAAAAAGTATACTATAAATATAACATAGTATACGATATGAGAATGTATCGCCAAAACCAAAAACTGCCAACCTAAACCCACAGGTTCATTTTTGAAGAGCACCCCCCAATGAAAACTTCCAATTTAGATTTTGCCAGCATTGACCCTTACACGGGTATGACACCGGATAACAAAGGCAAAGTAAGCAACTTATGTGGCGGTATCTGGCAATCCGCCGACCTCACCCGCGACGACATAGTCGACCCAATGACCGGCGATGCCTTCCTGGAAATTCCCGACACCATCGACATGAGCGATTTTTATCAGGGCATACTCAGCTGTCCCAAATATGGAAAACACAACCCATTGTACAAACCGCAGAGATACGTTTATCTGGGCGAGGTCTGTGCCAGGGCCGCAGCCTTACTTGCAACGCAGGAGGTAGAAGCCTATTTTGCCAAACTTATTCAGCGGGTAATGCCCAAAAGTTATCAGCAATGCCTGAATGAAGTGATTGTTACTCGCCGGTTTCTGGAAAACTTTGCAGGTGATGGCGTGCGTTTTCTGGGTCGCGGATTTACGAATCCGGGTGATCACACAGGTCAGGAGTCCCGAGGCTATCGCTGGCCATTCGGCCCGGTTGTGGTCATTGCTCCCTTTAACTTCCCGTTTGAGATTCCCGTATTGCAGATGATGGGAGCGCTTTTTATGGGCAACAGGCCCCTGGTCAAAGTTGATTCCAAAGTGAGCTGTGTCGTAGAGCAATTTATCCGGATGCTTATTCAGTCGGGGTTAACTCCCAACGAAATAGATCTTGTGCACTGCCGAGGGGAAAATATGGGTAAGCTCCTGGAGCGGGCCAAGAATGATATTCGATTGGTTCAATTCACCGGTTCAAGCACCGTGGGCGAAGCCATATCTAAAACCATGAACGGAAGGGTGCGCCTTGAAGATGCCGGTTTCGACTGGAAGATCATCGGCCCGGACTACCAATCTGATTGGCTGGACTATGTCGCCTGGCAATCCGATCAGGATGCCTATAACGCCAGCGGTCAAAAATGTTCCGCTCAAAGCATATTATTCGTCCACGAGAACTGGGTGGATCATCTTTTACCAAAGCTGTCGAGCCTGGCACAAGGGCGCAAGCTTGAAGACTTAACAGTGGGGCCCATATTGTCCTGGACCGACACCAAAATCGACGCGCACATAAAACACGTTCTCGCCGTACCCGGCGCAGAGCTGCTCTTTGGTGGAAGACACTTGCAGAAGCATTCTATTCCAAACTGCTACGGCACACTCGAACCCACCGCAATACGTGTGCCGTTGGAAAGCCTATCAGGCGAGCACTCCCACACAATCACGTCGGAACTATTTGGACCATTCCAGATAATAGTCAGCTACAGTGACAAGCAAATAGGCACTGTCCTGGAAGTACTGGAGGGAATCTCGCACCATCTTACCGCTGCGGTGGTCAGCGACAACAGCGAATTTCAAAGAACCATCCTGGAGGCGTCGGTCAACGGTACAACTTATTGCGGCATGCGAGCGAGAACCACCGGTGCTCCGCAAAACCACTGGTTTGGCCCTTGTGGCGACCCGCGTGCCGCTGGTATTGGAACGCCCGAGGCAATCATCCAGACATGGAGTGGTCACAGAGAAATCATTACAGATCAATCTGCAATTCCATCAGGCTGGAAAGCGCCGGGCTATAGTTAGATTTCGTTGGGCACCCCGTAAAGGTCCTGATAACGACGAAAAAACTGCCTGTCGGCACTGCGACTTTGGTCTACATCGTAACTGTGTTTGCCAAATTTCCCTTTGGGTTTTTCCTCAAGGTACGCAAGCATAGCCTCCCTCGCACAGGGAGATAAATCCATAGCGAAATGCTGGTACAGTTTCTCTATACAAGACATCGGGTTTTCCATAAGGTCCTGGTAGCGAGAGTCTGCAATGTTCTGCGCAGGCACCACCCCGCTTGCTCGCTGTTCAATCACCTTCTCCAGCCG
>JBALVT010000226.1:0-6348 GCA_036961345.1 Halioglobus sp. | reverse complement strand
CCTTTAACCTTAACCAGCGGCGTGAGGCGAAGCTTCACAATGCATTCCCCCCCATCAGCTTCGCCGCGCCACTTTGGTGGCGAGTATAGAGATAAGAATACCGAGCATCATGTAACCCACCACCACCTCCAGCATAACGAAAGCGGCGGCCAGAGGAGTTCTGGGCGTGATGTCGCCAAATCCAAGAGTGGTAAATGTAACGAGGCTGTAATAAAACATAGTGAAGGGGCCCCAGCCCAGACTGTCTTTTTGCGCGATAACAAAAGCGTCCTCCCCCAACGCAAAAAATATAAGGCCAAAAAAAGCCGCCAGAGCAAGCGACCAGATCACAACGCGAGACATGGATCGCCCACAGTCGGTCAGCACCAGCCACAAGCGGTAGTAAACCGGATGAGCCTCTTTGAACTCTTCAATATAGTCCTGATCTTCAGCATAGCGCCGAAATCGGCTGCTGCCATAACAACCCCCCACACGAATGCCCCGGAAGCGGGCTTTGCGGTCATAGCGAATGCCATCTACTTTGGCATCAGCGAAGTTGGCCGACTGCATCGATGCACCCGAGACATCGGCACCGCTAAGTGTGGCGCTGTGCAAATTGGCATGCGTCAGCACTGCTCCCCTTAAATCTGCCCCAGCAAGATCACTGCTCCGCAAATTGGCGTTGGCTAGATTGGCACCAGACAGGTCAATAGTAGTCAAGTCATTGCTGGACAGGTTCGCCCGTTCCAGATTTGCGCCTGCCAACACGGCATCTGACAAACTCGCGCCGGAAAAATCGGAGATATAACAATAGGCGCCTCGTAAGTTGGCACCTCTTAAGTCGGCATCTTTAAATCGCGGACCACGCGGTGTCTTACCCAACTCCTGATCTGGCGCATCTGGCATCGCATCGCCAAGATCGGCTCCGCGTAGATCGGCCGCGGTGAAGTCGGTGAGCAGGAGATTGGCTCTAACAAGACAGGCTCCGCGGAGTGAGGCATCTCGCAGATCGGTATGCACCAATCGTGCACCCGACAAGTTGGCACCCTCCAGTGAGACCCCGTGCATCGCCGCGCCACTTAAATCGACACCCGAGAAATCAACACCATTGAGGTTTGCACCGGACAGGTCTGCACATTTGCCACTTTTCCTGCCCGAGTTCAGCCAGCGTCGATGCTGTTCAAGAATTCCAGCTAGCTCCTCGCTTTTCCCCATCAGTTGCCCCATTCTTGTCTGTAGGTGGGTACACTAAGTCGTACACAGTTCGCCCTGGCTACCACTGCCGGCCCAGCACCAAACATTGACTTACCGCAGCACAATACGGCACGCTTGAAAGGCAAGCGGTAATGTCGACTTTAGTGCCAATGCATAATAGTTTAGCTTATGCTTGGTAAAACTGAGGAATTAACATGTTAAAGCTGCAATTTCGCGGCGAACCGGGAACCTTCGTCAAGCTATCTGTTGCAACGGTTACGCTGGGGCGAGATGAGAGCAATGACCTGGTGATAGCGTCACCTTCGGTCTCCGACTTTCATGCGGAAATAACCACAGACGCGAAACAACCCCGCATAATCGATTTATTGAGTAAAACAGGCACCTTTGTTAACGAGCATCGAACAACGGGGAAAGTTCCGCTACAAGCCTGGGATATTATTCGCCTGGGTTCAGTAGAACTGGAGGTGACAGACCCCAATGGCCATAGACCCCAGGACTGGGCACTAAAAACGGAGTCCGACCTACTGGCAAGTCAATTCTATACACTGCAGGCAGAAACGGTGGTGGGAAGAGATCCGGCCTGTGATCTGACAATCGACAGTAGTTTACTTTCCCGCCGTCACGCGAAACTAATAATCGATGAGGAACACCTGCGTATTATTGATCTTGACTCAGCGAACGGCACATACGTCAACGGCATACGAATTACCGAGACAAACGCCCACCCCGGGGACGAAATCAGATTCGACCAACAGAAATTTGTGGTAATTGGCCCAACCCCACAACAGCAACCAGGGCAGCTGGAGGAAAATCAAACCGAGGTGAGAGGCCACCACACGGAAACCGACGACACGGCCTACAGAACAGTTTCAGAGCCCACCGCCGATACACGCCCCAGTGGCGATACCGTCATGCTGGATGATGAGGAGACCCGCTTTTATAACCCCGCCCCAACAATCGCGCATATTGTTGAACATGGCCGTAACGCCCCAGCGCAACAGTTTACGCTGGAAAAAGAGCAACACCAGATAGGCCGCAGTGAGGCTTGTGAATTTGTGCTGGAAGATAAGAGTGTCTCCAAGCAACACGCCCAATTTACTTTCATTGAGGGCAAGTGGAGCCTGGAAGATCTGGGCTCAAGCAATGGCGTATTGGTGAATGGCAATCGAATAGATCAAGTGATCCTCGCAAATGGAGATAAGTTTAAGCTGGGCAGACGGGAGTTTGAGTTCATCGACGAAAACCCACACGGCAACGATGCAGATGCAGATGCGGATGCAGATCCAGCAACAAGGATTTACCAGCCCACCGAACGGGGTATAGATACAGGCCGCGCCAAACCTACCAAGACCAAATTGGCAAAACTCTCGCGTTGGAAAGTCTGGAGCGCTCTGGTTCTAATTGGCGCAGCAAGCATTATCGCAGTATTGCTAATAGCGAGGGAGCTGTAGTGGCAACTGCAACAATGCAGATACGGCAGTATAGCGATACTGATCTGGAGGCCGTTCTTTCATCGTGGGAAAGTGCCACCAGACTGGCCCATTCTTTTATGACTGATGAATTTATTGACGGGGAAAGAAAAAATGTCGCCGAGGTATATTTGCCCAATACAGATACCTGGGTGGCCGTCATCGACGGTGAAGTTGAGGGTTTTATTGCATTGATGGGCAATGAAGTGGGTGCACTATTCCTCCAGCCGGATTTTCACGGAAGAGGCATAGGAAAAGCATTAATGGATAAGGCTCAAGATCTGCATGGAGACCTTGAGGTGGTAGTGGCCAAAGAAAACCCAATTGGCCGTCAATTTTACTCTCAGTACGGGTTTACCATGATAGACGAGAGCTATCATGAGCCCACTGGTCAACAAATGTTACGTCTAAAATATTCAGCCAATACAAAGGTGAGGTGCGTTATGCAAAAAAATATCGAGACTATAGAGGAGTTTATAAACTGCTGGAGCAGCCTGGATTCCTCCAAACTTTCAAACTATTTTACCGATGACGGGGTTTACCACAACATGCCGGCCAAACCGATATCGGGTCGCGCTAATATTGAAAAATTCATCACAGGCTTTCTGGCCAACTGGACAGAAACAAGTTGGGAAATCATGAACATCACAGAACAGGGAAGTACTGTTTTTTGTGAAAGACTAGACCGCACAAAAACGAGCAACGGCGATGTTGATCTGCCCTGCTTCGGCGTTTTCGAAATGCGTGAGGGCAAAATACATATCTGGCGGGATTACTTCGACATGACTACGTTTGTCAGCGCCATGAGCTGATGTTTCCAATTGCCCCGGGGCATACTAATTGTGATACCAGCCCTCATCGAATAGGAATTTCAAGATTCAAACTGGAGTGACAAATGACACTTTGCATTAAACAATTGGGTGGATTCCTCGGCGCTCGAATCGAAGGCGTTGATTTTAAATCGCCACTTTCACAGCAGACAATCGAAGACATAGCTGACGCATTGTATAAACACCAGGTTATATCCCTGCCAGCTGAGGATATGACCCTTGAGCAACACTTACAAATTGCACTTCGATTTGGTGAGCCTGAACACAACGCTACCGATCAGTTTCAACGAGACGATGAGGCAAAGTACTTAACGGTGATCGATTCTGAAAAGGGAGACAGAGCTGATTCCTGGCATGCGGATGAAACCTTTCTCGAAGACCCGCCATTGGTGAACTTACTTCACGCAAAAAAAATACCCGATTATGGCGGTGATACAGCCTTTCGCAGCGCGGCAGCCAGCTATGAAGGACTGTCAGATAAAATCAAACAGCTACTGGAAGGTTTAACGGCTATTCACGATTACGGACACCTTTACGAGCTGGGCTGGCAAAGCGGTATTCCACTGGGCGAAATGGTGGGTGACGCGCTGGTAAAAGGCTTGATTCACTCGCATCCCATTGTTAAAACTCACCCCGTTACCGGCAGGCAATGGCTCACCGTCAATGCCACCTATACACGATTTGTAGAAGGGCTGAATCCCCTGGAAGGGAAAATGCTGCTGGATATGCTGTTACAACAAATGCAAAAACCTGAATTTAATTATCGTCATCATTGGTGCGAAGGTGATCTCCTGATCTGGGATCAACAGGCAGTGCAGCATTATGCCGTGGGAGATTTCACCGGACGCAGATTAATGAATAGAATTTCCGCTCTGGCCACTACCGATACCTACAGAGGTGTTGTAGACAACTAACATGGTCATGAAGGGCAGCTGTAACTGCAACAACATCGAAATCGCATGGCATGTTATTGATCGAAGCCTGGTCCCGAGAGCATGCCAATGTGACTATTGCGTTTCGAAATCAGCCGCCTATGTCAGCAAGTCCGGCACCCGATTTGAAGTTGTTATTCACCAGGAAAGTCAGCACAAAACCGTTCGCCATGGCTCCGGCAGTGCTCTGTTTCATGAATGTACCAACTGCGAACAACTTGTTTTTGTCACCTGGGAAATGGCAGGTGAGTTGTACGGCGTGTTGAATTCAACGCATCTCAATAATACACAGGGATTCTCAGCCCCACTTATCGTCGATTTCAGTTCCCAAACTACCCAACAGAAACAAGATCGATGGCAGAAAAATTGGTGCCGCCCGGTTATTATAAAACGTCCGTTGTAGGCGAATATAAGCAGGAGAGAATAGGCATGAATGAAAAATTTCAAAAACTGTCTGAACTTGGCGCTGGAGAGTTTTCCCATCTAGATGGAACACTTATAGAGCACCTGATCGGCACACACGACATATTGATAAAATGGAATGCATCCACGGCGCTCGCAGATGCAGGGCTCTATCACGCCGCTTATGGCACGGCAGGATTTGATGAGCGTCTTGTGTCTATCGACCAGAGAGGCGAAATAGCCGATATTATTGGCGCCGCCGCGGAGGAAATCGTCTTTCAATATTGCGCCTGTTCCAGGCAGGACTTTTATGCACAAATTGGGACCGAGCAAAACCCCAGGTTCAAAAATCGCTTCTCAGGTGAATCCTATTACCTATCCCAGGAAATGCTCATTAGTTTCTGTGAGCTAACCGCCGCAAACGAAATTGAAATTGCGCTGGATAATCCGTCTTTTGTTAATGAACACGGCAAAAATCTGAATAACTTATGTAAAAATATGGCACCGTATCTGAGTGCAGCTGCACGCACAATGGCGGCTGATATTTTTGCCGCGCCTGCCTCCCCGTCATAATATTTATTGGCTCGAGGACGCGAAAATGAATAAGACCCCGCGTGAAAAAGCCGCAAAATTTTATGCCATGCACAACAACAGTGGCTGCTTTTTTCATGCCACATGCAAGGGACCTTGGCAGTACAAAAATTCTGGTGGCGGCCGGATTGGAAGCAATTGGCACGACAAGCGCGGGCATAGCATTTTCCCTGGGTCGGCCAGACAACGTTTTCTGCGCTGAAGAAGCTCGCCTTGGCAGAAGGGAAATGTTTGTTCAGGGTACGTTCTCATATGCCCAAGACCAAATACCTCAAGGCGAGCTGAACGGAATTTTTGAGCAGCATCTACTACCGAACAAAGCCCCGTTAGAGTAGGCTGCACCGCGTATTTCATGATATAAAAAGCAATACGTCCTGTTTTTTTGAAGAACGGACTTAAAGACGCACTGATGCACCATCCATGAGTACAGACAATGAGGGCAACAATGAAGAACACCCAGGTAGTGCTGGCGCGCCGGCCTAATGGCCCGCCACTAGCCGAAGATTTCGCTATCGTGGACGCTCAAGTCGCGCCATTGGCCCAAGGACAGGCTCTGGTCAAAAACCTCTACATTTCCCTGGATGCGGGCTTTCGGAACTGGATGGATGAAGACTCCGGCGATGAGGTACTGCCGGCGATGCCGTTAGGGGCGCCTGTAATGGGCCTCATTCTCGGCCGGGTAATCGAATCCCGCAACCCGGAAATTGAGGTGGGCTGCACGCTGATGGCTCGCCTTGCCTGGGAGGAATTTTCCGTGGTCGGAGACACCGACTGGTGGGTAGCTATAGACGACGAACATCAATTGCCTTTGAGCTATCATCTCGGCGTGCTGGGTGACACCGGTATGTCAGGATATTTTGGGTTAACCGATATTGGCAAACCCAAACCCGGAGAAACAGTTGTAGTATCCGCAGCGGGAGGCGCCGTGGG
>JBALVT010000225.1:0-6350 GCA_036961345.1 Halioglobus sp. | reverse complement strand
CATGGGCTGGCGATACACAAGTCGGGCTCCACTGATCGGAAATGCGTCAGCGGCCCCCACTTTAAGATTTATTCGTGAGGGTTTTCTGCTACGAATATCCACTTTTCGAGCAAAAATAAGTTAACTTGTCAGTACCAAAAAAACAGCTTACGGGCCTTCGCCGCGTGTTTCATTATATCGAGCCTTGAACACTCGCACATAGTCCACCTCCATGCTCACCGGAAAGATGTCGTCATCAATTGGGCCGCCGGCTCTACCCCACATCCCCCCAACGGCCAGATTTAGAATCAAATGGTAGGGGTGGTCGTAGGGCCATGCCTCCCAGGCTGCTTGTTGACGGTAGTAAGAGAAGTAGAGACTGCCATCCAAATAGATGTGGATGTGTTCCGGTGCCCATTCCAGGGAATAGATGTGGAAGGCTTTGTCGGCATCTGGAACTTCCACACTGCCTTTGCGCTGCTCCTGGTTCGCCCAGTAAAAAGCCCGGTTGTGTACTGTGCCATGCACATGGCCCATGTCGTAGCCGACATGCTCCATAATGTCGATTTCCCCAGAGTTTGGCCAGGCGTCGCAACTGGTGCTACCGTGCCAATCCTCACTATCACCACAGCTAGTAGCGTAGCGATAGGGATTACTGGGCAACATCCAGAGAGCCGGCCAGGTTCCCTGCCCGGCGGGTAATTTTGCACGAATGTCGACCCGCCCGTATAAAAAGTCTCCTTTACCTTGGGATTGAACTCTTCCGGACGTGTACGCAGCGTCATCAAAAGACTCCCGGTGGGCTTCGAGGATAAGCTTTCCATCCACTACACGAATATTTTTCTCGCGATCGGTGTAAGCCTGATCCTCGTCGTTGACCTTTCTCGCCCGCCAGATATCGATATTCCATTTACTGCGGTCCAGGGCGTCGCCCCTGTCGAATTCGTCGCCCCATATCAAATCCCAGGAGCGGCTGTCGGGTTTTTGCCGACGAACGACAAGGCCATTCAGAATCGGTGACGAGACAATCGGTTGCAGCTCGATGTCGAGCTCCCCCTTGTCGACAAGCACGCCGGTTACAGTGCGATCTAGGGCCGAGCGATGGTTGCCGTCCCTAGCACGCCGCACATCCAGCGACTCGATAACTCTTTTACCATTCACTACGATGTCAAAGACCCGCTCACCCATAGCAATGTCTTCGAGCTCAGCGAATTGGAACGTAACGTCGTAACGGCCGTTTGCCACCTGTCGCTGGATTTTTAGTGGCCCGCTTCTATAGCTTTTATAAATGGTGCCATCTTGCGCTCCGCGTATCTCGCCCGTCGGCACACGAGAGTCAGCCGTGAATATTTCATCAGCTTGATAGCGCACACCGTCAATACCGGTGTGCGCCTTACCACCTGCGTTGAGCGCGAAAACGATAGAGTCATTGGCAAATAGCACAGCAGTGTTTTTCATGGGAAATTTGTCTTTTTGGTCGTTAGCACCCGCATTGCATCCTGCGAGGAAACTCGATATAAAAAGGGCTCTGAACACTCTTGGTATCATTTGATAAGTTTTAACCTGTACATATTATTAATTTCGAGCTTTTAGTTTCGAAAACCGGTGATCGGATATCAGACCATCAATTAGTCGTTTTTTTACTTTGTAAAATGAGTAGGGATACAACAACGTTAAAACGGCAGGACGGACTGTGATTGCGATAAAGTGGATCATCTGCGAGTTGCGGATGTTAATACCACGGAGGGTTTCAACCGAGCTTTTGGCGACCGCCGGTGATATCCTTTATCTTTCCGTCAAAAATGTTTTAATCTCTTGGCGGTAGTTGCGGCTAACTTTGAGCTGTTCGTCGCAGTCCAACTCGAGGATATATTCCCCCTTGTGCAGCGGCGTCGCTTTCGCAATACGATCGAGGTTCACCACAGTAGACCGATGAATACGTTTGAATTTTTCCTCATCCAGTCGCGACATTAAACTTTTCAAGGTGCTGCGCATTATCATCGTTTTCCCCTTTACGTGTATGCACATATAGTCCCCTGCCGCATCCACCCAATCTATATCGTCGATGTCAATTAGGAGGGTGCTCTCATGGTCCTTTATCGCAATTTTTCTGTCGGCAGCTAATGCTTCGTCGCTTGATTGCTCCGGGTTTCGGGCGTTGGTTCTACCGGCCACTTTTTTGGCAATCTCATCGATTGCACCCAACAATGGAGTTTTGTGATCGTCAGCTCCCTCGTTAGGTTGAAAGCGCTCCAATGCGCGCAGTATTGCCCGGTGTAGACGTTTCGAGCCGACCGGTTTTAATACATAATCAACCGCGTGAAGGTCGAAGGCATCCAGCGCATAACGCTGATAGGCAGTGCAGAAAATCACCATGGGCATTATGTCGGCCTGCAATTCCTTAACCACGTCAAAGCCACTTGTGCCGGGCATTTGAATGTCGAGAATTAGAAGATCGGGAGATAATTCTTGCGTGACCTGGATAGCTTCGCGGCCATTTCTACACTCTCCTATCAACTCGATTTCGGGAATTTCAGCCAGCAGGGCGCACAGTAACCTTCTCGCTAGGGGTTCGTCATCAACGATAACGGTTCTCAGCCGGCTAGAAGGATCCGTCACGTATCACCGCCAGCATCTAGTTTGGCCAAAGGAGCTGTTTGATAGGGAATTCGAATTTGAATGGTTACACCTGATGGGCTGCCATCCGTAATTTCAAAGGTATAGTTGTTTGGGAAGAGGGTTTCCAATCTCTGCCGTGTATTGCGTAAACCAATTCCTCGGCCCTGGATAAGTTCTTCTGATTTCATTCCTGGACCAGAATCGGAGATCTCAAGCTCAAGTTCTTTTGCCATCACCCTCGCTGATATCCGAACCGTACCGCCATCTTCACTGTTTGATATGGCATGTTTCATCGAATTTTCTACCAGCGGCTGTAGAATAAGACTGGGTACCAAGGCCTGATGTGCTTGTGGTTCAATATCAAATTCAAGATTGAGTCGATCTTCAAATCGCGTTTTTTCAATATCCAGGTATAGCATTAGCGATTCCAATTCCTGGCTAAAACTCACATTGTTTATGCCTTCGTAATCCAATGTATGGCGCAGGAACTCGCTGAGTTGCTGGATCATTTCCCTGGCTTTGTTGTTCTCATTCAGTTTGATCAGTGCGTTTATTGAATTGAGGGTATTGAACAAAAAATGCGGATTGAGTTGATACCTCAACATTTGCAGTTGGGCGTCGCGTGCTGAAGCCTCTGCTTGCAGGCGTCCCAGTTGCTCCTCCCGCTTGAGACCAGATTCCTCCAGTAGCTTTTGGTGCTCAAGGGCCAGTAAATCGTAATATTCGATACCGTAGTACAGTACGGTCCAGCTTAAAAATATGGATAAGGAGCCAAAGTACCAGTAGTTGAATTCACTCCAGATTGCCTCCTTGCCGATCAACCAGGCAAACACCAGGATTCGAAGAACATTCCAAAGACCACTAAGAAAAATCACCGCTGAAACCGAAATAAACAACCTTCGAGGCAGCGAAAGAGTCAATGTGTGGTGATACAGACGGCGCAATGGCCAGGTGGTTAACATGCCCAGCACAGCCGACAGACCGATATGCCCCACATGGGGCCAGGTCACGTTGCCTTCGATTAAAGTGATGCTCAGGAAGGTGGCCAGTGAATAACCACTCCAGCCAGCGAGCTGGCATAGCCAGAACCTGTAATTTCGGTTTTCATAGAACAATTGCACCACTGGGCGCATCACTGCTGGAATCATGGGCCCTCCGGCTTTGTTTATTAGTATAAGGGGGTCTGCTCCACTAACCTAGCCAAGAATATTCGCAGTTGAATTGTCGACGCTGCTCCTTAAGTCCACAATGCAAGAAAAAGTCCCTCTCATCTCGGCGAAAGTCCTTTTGATCGCAAAGTGATAGCAGGGTTTTCAGTGCCTGGGGAATACTCATTAGATGACCGCAATATCTACGACGTCGACTTTACGCTGGGGATTAATTGGCCCGGGCAACATTGCAGAACAATTCGCCGAGGCGTTAACAGTAATTCCCGGTTCGCGATTGCATGCAGTGGCCGGTCGAAGTAAGCCCAAGGCGGAGCAGTTTGCCCAGGATCACGGAGCTGAATTTTACTACGACAGTCATCTTGCTCTACTTGATGATTCATCTGTAGATGCCGTTTATATCGCCACACCTCATCGCTACCACTTCGAGCAGGCACGGGACTGCCTGTTGGCAGGCAAATCTGTTTTGTGTGAAAAGCCGATGTGTGTCAATGCGCGCGAAGCCCACGAATTGATCGAGCTGTCGCGCACCAACGGGGTGTTTTTGATGGAAGCCCTGTGGACACGATTTCTTCCCATTTACGAGGTGGTTAACCAGTGGCTGGCTTCTGGCAAGATCGGTACGGTTACCTCGGTAAACTCTTCATTTGGCTTTGCCATTGGGGAAAACCGTAGCGGGCGATTGTTTGATCCTGCTCTGGCGGGCGGAGCATTGCTCGATATGGGTGTATACAATATAAGCATGTCTCAGTGGGTGTTTGGATCAAACCCTGTGGGGCATTCAATTGAAGGGGTCATTGGTGATAGCGGCGTAGATGAGCACAGTAAAACCAGGCTGAAATACTCAGATGACCGCTGGTCGATCTTTGAAAACAGTTTGACGCGTCAGTTAGACAATGCCCTCACCATTTACGGCACCCAGGGCCGGATACGCCTGGATACTATGTTTTGGAGCGCGACACGGGCGACACTGACTCCGGTCAAGCCCGATAGCGTTTCCAGCCCGCCGGTTAGCGCGGTCCGCAACTTTCGTGCAACTGGCCTGGAATATCAGATTGAATCGGCCCAACGCTGCATTCAATCAGGTCTAATTGAGTGCCCGGAAATCTCGCACGCAAACACTCTGGACACAATGAAAGTGATGGATGCTCTGCGTAATGATCTGGGTTTGATTTATGAGTTCGAGGACGGGCGGTTGATCTGAAGTTCAATACTTTGTGAGGAGAACACAGTGATTCACCTGGATAAGTTTCGTGTCATGGCAATGTTCCAATTTTTCTTTGTAGCGGCGGCGAGTGCAGTAGCAGCGCAGAGCAACCATGACCCGGATAGGTCGTACTATCCCGCTCCGAAAGCCAAGCAGGCTCCCGTTGTGGATGGTGTGGCGGATGAGGCTGCGTGGGAGAGGGCGCAGTGGCGGCAGATCGAGCATCTCTGGCTGGGCCCCGAAATGTCTAATGCCGATTTCCAGGGTCGCTATAAAGTCGTTTGGACGGAGCACAAACTCTATATACTCGCAGAAATCGTTGATGATATTTTGATTGATACCCACCGCAATCCTCTTGAGCAGTATTGGGACGATGATTGCCTGGAGATATTTGTCGACGAAGATCATTCGGGGGGAGAGCATCAATACAATCACAATGCGTTTGCCTATCACTTATCCCTGGACAACCAAGCCATAGATATAGGCACGGATAAACAGGCTCGCTCATACACAAGTCATGTTGAGAGTCGCTGGCAGCAGCACGGTGACAAGTTAACGTGGGAAGTGAGTATCGATATTTATAGTGATGACTATCGTGACGGGTCGACCGACAATAGGCCTACAATCCTGGTCGCCGGAAAGATACTGGGGTTTATGCTGGCCTATTGTGATAACGATGGCAGTAAACTACGGGAAAACTTCATTGGCTCTGAATATGCATCGGGAAACGATAAAGACCGTGGTTACATTGATGCTGGGCTGTTTGGTGCGCTGGAGCTAGTCGAATAGCGCGACTGCATTCCCGTAGGTCGGTTAGCAATTGTGCAGCGGAGTATTTTCTGCCGGCGTTGGTAGTCCCACTTGGCGCAAATTATGCCCTCGTTATCGCAAAGGCATAGGTTTTGTCGAGGTAATCCCACTAGTATCCAAATTGCTTACTCCCGGCCCATCGTGTTTTCACTTTAGGACCACTACATAAAAATCATATTTGGAGCGCAGTTGCCCATGAAATTTAGAAAGAGAGTACTTTCCGCCAGCGTAGCCCTGATTGTTAGTGCCACTGTCCAAGCTCAGCAGCCAGTGCTGGAGGAGGTTATCGTCACCGGTATACGTGGCAGCTTGCAGCGCGCCATGGATATTAAACGTGATGAGAGTGGTGTCGTTGACGCTATTTCTGCAGAAGATATCGGCAAGTTCGCAGATGCCAACCTGGCTGAATCGCTTCAGCGCATTACGGGTGTCTCAATTGATCGTGCGTCGGGTGAAGGTAGCCAGATAACCGTCCGTGGCCTGGGCCCTAACTTTAACCTGGTTACTCTGAACGGTCGCCAGATGCCTACCGCTAGTTCACCCGAGCAAGAGAGTATCGCCTCCGCTAC
>JBALVT010000224.1:0-6455 GCA_036961345.1 Halioglobus sp. | reverse complement strand
CACGGTTATGAAAAGCCGGTTGCCGCCATTTGCCATGGCGTGGTGCTTGCGGCGCGCTCCATCTCAAAGGCGACGGGGAGGTCGGTTCTGTACGGCAAAAAAACGACGGCTCTCACCTGGCAGCAGGAGCAGGCAGCCTGGTCGCTGACCAGATATTTCGCCCGGTTTTGGGATCCTGGCTATTATCGGACCTATGCCGAACAGGCGGGTGATGAGCCTGGTTACCGCAGTGTTGAAATGGAAGTAACAAGAGCCTTGGAGAAGGCAGAGGATTTTGTTCAGGTGCCTGATACGGCGCCAAACCACTTTCGGAAAACATCCAATATCGCGCGAGACAGTTTGCAGGACGAGACTCCAGCCTGGGTAGTGCGCGATGGCAATTACCTGTCGGCGCGATGGCCGGGTGATGCCCACACCCTGGCCCGGCGTCTCATCGATGTACTGGTTGAGCACGAAGCCCAAAAGGCATCGCTCACCTAGTGGGCTGTGCATTATGATCTTTCCAATTCCTCGGTAGCCATGTTTAGATGGTGCCCATGTCAGTACTAAGCTTTGAATCGGTAGGCAAACGGTATGTTGATACCTTTGCGCTGGATAAAGTCAGCCTGAAATTCGCAGCCGGTAGCATCACTGCAATTATCGGCCGCAGCGGCTGCGGAAAATCTAGCCTGCTTAAAATCTGCAACGGCCTGGTTGTGCCTGACTCAGGTTCGGTGGAGGTGTTCGGGGCGCCTCTGGATTACAGCAATCTGCCGGTGCTCCGCAGGCGCATGGGTTACGCGGTGCAGCGCACCGGTCTGTTCCCCCATCTCAATGCCAGGGCGAACATTATTATGCTGGCCGTCCTGGAAGCCTGGGACGAGGAGGCGATAGAGTTGCGCTTGCAAGAGTTGCTGCAGCTCACCCAGTTGCAAAAGGAGCAGCTGGACAAGTTCCCCCATCAACTCAGTGGCGGGCAACAGCAGCGTGTCGGCTTGTGCAGGGCTATGATGCTGCGCCCGGAAATACTGCTACTGGACGAGCCCTTTGCGGCTATCGACCCTATAACCCGGATAGACATTCACCGCCAGTTTTTGGCACTACACAAGGCCGAGCCGACCACTGCCGTGCTGGTTACACACGACATGCGCGAGGCCATGCGGCTGGCAGATCATATTATTGTTATGGAGCAAGGACGCGTCATTTATAGTAAAACAACGGCGGCTCTGAAGCAGGATTCGCCTGAGCAAGACCCGGACGAGCTGCTGCAGTCACTGCTCGTTGAGGCCGTGCAATGAGGTGCCGAGGAACTTTTCTGTCCGGGTTTTCGGCGTGCATTTTGCTGGCCATCGCGCTCTATACGCCATTGGTAAATAGCTCATCAGCGGCACTTCGTGTCGCTTCAAAAACATTCCCCGAGAGTTACATACTTGCAGAAATTACCTCCCAATTACTCGAAAGTCATGGTTTTAAGGTTGAGCGCAAGACAGGACTGGGAGGCACTCTGATCGCGTATGAGGCGCTGCAAAATGGCTCTATCGATATCTATCCCGAGTATACGGGGACTCTGAGTCAGGCAGTTTTGCGACAGCCGAATATGACCCGAGCGCAACTGAGCTCTGCCCTGGCCAGCCGCAATTTGAATCTTGAAGTACTGCTGGGGTTCAATAACAGTTACGCTATTGCTATTTCACGGGAGATTGCCCAGGGCCGGAATATCGAACTTATCAGTGACCTTGCGCAGCATCCAGATCTCGTATTTGGATTCTCACTGGAGTTCCTCAACCGGGGTGACGGTTGGCCCGTGCTGAAGAGCGCCTACCAGCTTCCCCAGCATGCCAGCGGCATTGAACATGCCCTGGCTTATCGGGCAATTGAAAGCGGCAAACTCGATGTGACAGATGCCTACACCACTGATGGTGAGCTTGACGCCTACGATTTGCGCCTTCTTGAGGATGATCGCTCATTTTTTCCCGGCTACGAGGCGGTGCTTCTGACTCGCAATGATTTGCCAGAGGCTGCGGCAGTTGTTTTGCACAGCCTGCACGACAGTATCGATGAGCCAACCATGCGCTCGCTGAATCGCCGGCTGGCCGATGAAAACCTGGAACCGCGGGAGGTGGCCTCGCAGTTTCTTCGAACAAGCGGTCTAGTAGACGGCCCGGCCACTGTGGCGTTTACCGGAACAGCGCAGCGTATCGCGAACTACACCCTGGTTCACCTGAAACTAACCCTGAGCGCGCTTTTTCTCGCCTGCCTGGTGGCCATACCCTTGGCCCTGTCCCTGGCCAGATACAGCGGTATTTCCCGCAGCCTACTTTATGTCACCGGGCTGATCCAGACGGTTCCAGCGCTGGCGCTACTTGCGCTATTGATTCCATTGGTCGGACTGGGCGAAGCGCCGGCGATTATTGCCCTGTTTCTCTATTCCCTGCTGCCCATAGTACGCAATACCCTTACCGGCATTTTCAATGTTGACCCTCTGTTGAAAGAAGTAGCCGCAGGCATGGGCTTGACGCCCGCGCAACAACTGTGGAAAGTGGAAGTGCCGCTAGCGGTTCCCACTATTCTCGCCGGTGTAAAAACCGCCGCAATTATCAGTATTGGCACTGCCACCCTGGCAGCATTTGTTGGGGCCGGCGGCTTGGGTGAGCCTATCATTACCGGGCTGACCCTAAATGATCACCGCCTTATTCTTGAAGGGGCTATCCCCGCCGCGCTGCTCGCAATTGTGGTAGAACTGTTGTTCGAGGGTATCGAACGCGCTAGCATACCTGCACATTTGAGGGTTTGATGGCAAAGGAAGCTGACACAGTTGAGTGATGCAATAGAGAAGCTCTACCGTGAGACACGGGCCCAGTCTCTGGCGTTTTGTGGCCCATTGAATACTGAAGACTACGGACTGCAGGCCGAACCTTTTGTCAGTCCGCCCAAGTGGCACCTGGCCCATACCACCTGGTTTTTTGAGACCTTTTTACTCAAGCCATTTCTCACAGATTATGTCACTCCGGATTCGCGTTACGAGGTGTTGTTCAACTCCTACTACAATGGCATCGGGGAGCAGTTTTCGCGGCATAGACGGGGCCTGTTATCGCGACCCACTGTTGCCCAGGTACTTGAGTACCGGTCACACGTAGATCACGCCATGGCAAGGTTACTGGCGGTGGGGTCTCACCCGGATCGAGGCGAAATTTTAGTCCGCGCAGTACTTGGTGTAGAGCACGAGCGTCAGCATCAGGAGCTGTTTTTTACAGATATCAAGTACTCGTTGGCGATGAACCCTATGTTGCCAGCTTTCGCTGAGGCAGCACTCGAAAATAAGGCCGAAGAAGCATTGCCTTTGCAGTGGTGCAGCTATGTTGGTGGAGTGGTGCAAACAGGGTTTGATGGCGATGGCTTCTGTTATGACAATGAATTGCCCAGACATAAAGTCTTTCTTGAATCCTTTGAACTGGCCCACCGACTGGTCAGTAATGGAGAATATCAGCAGTTTATTGATGACGGAGGCTATCGGCGTCCTGAATTGTGGCTGGCGGATGGCTGGGCTACCGTGCAGGCACAGGATTGGCAGATGCCGCTGTATTGGCGGCAGCGAGAGGGGGAAGCGCTAGAGTATACTTTACATGGCTTGCAGCCCAGGTTGAGCGCGACTCCGGTGTGTCATGTCAGTGGTTATGAGGCCGATGCCTATGCCCGCTGGGCCGACGCCCGCCTACCCACAGAATCCGAGTGGGAATATGCTGCGGCAACCGATGCTGCGGCCGGCGCTCCGGCGGCCGGCGCCCCTGCGACCAAAGGCGGAGTTGATGAAGGCTATTACCACCCGCGGGCGGCGGCACACAGCGAAGGGCTGCTACAGCTATACGGCGAGTGCTGGCAGTGGACACAAAGTGCTTACTCCGGGTATCCAGGTTTCACGGTTTCGGCGGGCGCGATCGGCGAATACAACGGAAAATTCATGAGTAACCAGTGGGTACTGCGCGGAGGCTCCTGTGTTTCCAAGTCGGAGCAATTGCGGCCCAGCTACAGAAATTTTTTCTACCCACAAGATCGCTGGCAGTTCAGCGGAATCCGGCTGGCGCGGAACCTGGCCAGCTAAGTATGAATAAGGCAGAATTCAGTAAAATGACTCAAACAGAAGCAGCAGCCGGCAACGTCAGCTTTCGCAATGAACATCCTGCCGTGGGGGACTCTCGGAAAGAGCTTCTTCTGGGCCTGCAGCAGGCGCAGAAAGTGATCAACCCAAAATATTTTTATGATCAACGAGGCTCCGAGCTCTTCGATCGTATTACTCGTCTCCCTGAGTATTACCCGACACGAACGGAAATTGACATTCTCACCCGTTACCGAGGTGAGATCAGTGCGGCTTGCGGAAGCGGTTGCGTGTTCATTGAGCCCGGTAGTGGCAGCTGTGAAAAGGCCCGGTTACTTCTGGATGATTTGCAGCCATCGGTTTATGTTCCAGTGGATATTTCTGACGATTTTCTTCTGGAGGCAGCAACGGAGTTGGGCAGTGAATATCCCTGGTTACCCATTCATGCAGTGTGCGCTGATTTTAACCACAGTTGGTCCTTTGTTGATGTGCTTCCCGCGGGCAAAAGGGTAGTATTTTATCCTGGCTCAACCATTGGCAATTTGGAACCGGAAGCTGCGGTGAGCTTCCTCAAGCGCGTTAAGGAAACAATGGGCGTCGATGGGGGTGCCCTGATCGGAGTGGATTTGCACAAGTCCAGCGCTATTCTTAACGCGGCGTACAACGATGCCGACGGTGTCACTGCAGCTTTCAATCGCAATATACTGTCGCGCGTCAATACGTTGCTGGATGGAGAGTTTGATCCGGGAGCCTTTGCGCATCACGCCTTTTATGATGACAGAAAACAACGGATAGAGATGCATTTGGTCAGCGAACGGGCACAGACAGTGCGTTGCAATGGTAATCATATCGACTTCGATCTAGGCGAAACGATTCACACAGAGAATTCCTACAAATATACTCTGGATGGATTCGCCGAGCTTGCAAGCCAGGCAGGTTTAGCTGTGAATCACAGCTGGTTGGATGATGAAGCGTTGTTCAGCGTGCACTATCTTAGTGCTACTTCCGCATAGTAGAGTTCATATAGGCACATTCTCTTGCCGGTGATTCCCTCGCCGCCGCGGTAATGTTAGCCAGATTCTGTGTTTAATGCTGTCCGTACTTCCAAGGTGCCGTGCAAGGTCCGGTGCACTGGGCAGCGATCTGCGATTTGCAGTAGTCGCTCCCGTTGCTCTGGGGTCAAATCACCCTGTAGCGTTACCAGCCGTTCCAGTACCTCGATTTGTTTTGGCTTTTCGTCACAGTCCTGGCAATCCTCGAGATAGTCACGCGAATGTCGCAATTCAACCGCCACGTGCTCCAGGGGTAGCGATTTTCGTTCTGCGTACATGCGCAACGTCATCGAGGTACATGCGCCAAGTGCAGCAAGTAGATGTTCGTAGGGGTCGGGCCCCGCGTTATTGCCGCCAACGGATGTTGGCTCATCTGCCAGCCAGTAGTGGCTGTCGCTGTTAACGTGCTGGGTAAACTTGTGATCTTTCTCCTCGACTTTAACGTGGCCTTTGGTGACGTTGGCTCGGTGAGTTTGGAGGGCGGGCAGGTACCGGTCAGCCCAGGCAGCTATTGTCCTGGCCACGTATTCTGAATCTGTTTTGCGGCTTAGCAGGTGGTCTGCGTCATCCAGGGAGACAAAACTTTTGGGATGCCGCGCTTCCAGGTAAATTTTCTCCGCCTGGGCAATGCCAACGGTTGAATCCACCGGGCTGTGCATTATCAGCAGGGCTTTGCGCAACTTGCCCAGGTCTGCATACGTCTGGTTTTCCAGGTCATCCAGAAATTGCTTTTTGATATTGAATTTGCGGCCTCCCAAGTCCACCTGTGCCTCGCCCTTGCTCTTGATCTCCTCAAGCGACGCGGAAAAATTGTGGGCCACGTGATCTGCTTTGTGCGGTGCGCCTATTGTCACTACCGCTTTTACCTCAGCCACAGCGGCCGCCATTGCAAGCACCGCTGCTCCCCCAAGACTGTGACCTATCAGGAGCGCGGGCGCCTCATAGTTTTCACGCAAAAAATCTGCGGCGGCCAGCAGGTCCTGCAGATTGGAGGAAAAGTTGGTATTGGCGAAATCGCCGTCGCTATTGCCAAGCCCGGTAAAGTCAAATCGCAGTACGGCGATGCCTTCGCTGGTCAGGGCTCGAGCGATTCTGGATGCAGCGGCAACGTCTTTGCCACACGTAAAGCAGTGTGCAAACAGGGCATAACAGCGGATGTTACTTTCCGGAGTCTCTAATGCGCCGCTTAAACGCAGGCCGTTGCTGGAAAACTCTACTTTCTGTCTCATGAGATCGCTCCTGCGACATGTCTTCTATAATTTGCTTCTAAAGGATAAAGGCTGCTTTCATGAAAATCCCCTGGTTTGAATAAATCGGCCTCGTCAATTATA
>JBALVT010000223.1:0-6569 GCA_036961345.1 Halioglobus sp. | reverse complement strand
CCTATTGGCCACAAATTACTCCTTTTACAGGATTTCCCGAAAAAATCACCGCATCTGCCGGAATGCTGCAAGAGGGACTTGCGCGGTTTGACATTTACGTCGGCCAATTGATGGAAGAGCTGAAGACACTGGGTATCGAGGAAAATACCCTGGTTATCCTGATGGTAGATAACGGCCCTATGACACACAATGGCCCTACTGGAATGGTCGAAACACTGCATCGTGGCGGTAAAGGCGACTTCCTTGAAGGCGGCATTCGGGTTACTGCGCATGCGCGTTGGCCTGGGGTTATCGAAGAGGGGCAGATTGTCGGGGACATTATCCACGAGACCGACCTGTTCACGACTTTTGCCAACCTGGGTGGTGCCAAGAAATATATCCCCACAGACCGTATTATCGACGGTGTAGACCAGACTGCGATATTCCTGGAAGGCGATACCCAGAGCCGTCGTGACTATGTGTTCGTTTACACGGGTGACCAGCTCGCTGCAACTGTGAAAGGCCGCTATAAACGTGATTGGCGCAACGCAGTACCGGGCCTAAGCGGTGCAGAGTTCTACGACCTCTACAACGATCCGCGTGAAGTGTATCCAATGATGCTGCAGCTATTCCCGGCGAAGACTATGTTCAGCATCATGAAGACCCGTCATCTGATGATGAAATCGGCTTATCCGGACAAAGGACAAAACCGTGACTTCCCGTTCAAGAATGTGGTGAATGCACGTCCAGAAACTATCGAGGCATCGAAGCCGCGTCTCGATTCGAAGAAACTGCCCTTTGATCCGCGTGAAGCGATCATGCAAGTTCCCGAGTGGGACAATGTCGACCGTAATTGGGGTGCTGGTAATTAAACCTTTCTTTAACAAGTAGTACACTTCACCCTCTTACTTTCCGGTAAGAGGATGTAAGTTCTTTTTTCTCGCCGGCAGAGCCCGGCGAGATCATCTGGGGTCTCGGCCGCGCTTTGAATATTCCGACCAGCACGGATGACAGCCTTGGTAGGATTTGCCGCTTCGGTGACACGGCGGTCGACATGAGGATCTCAGATTATAAAAATATCCAGGCCCCGGATAGCGCGCCCGATTGGTTTGCAGAATTTCAGTTGAAACTCATATTCCCGAAGTAGGGCCTGGCTGTTATATCCCAGGGCAGCGCTACCCGCTGTACTATCCCGTATGAGAGTAAACGAGTAGTGCTGGGCGGTTAGATCGGACTTGTGATCGTAGACACGCTTGTTTCGGGTCTACTGCCTTTGGCTTTCTAAGCCAGTAACGCTAGAATAGCGCCCCTGTGAATAAACTCTCTCCTGCTCCCGATTGGCCTTTTAGTATCAAGCGCTTGCCGTTTTTTTACGGCTGGATAATCTGGTTCGTCAGCACACTCGGGTTTTTGTTCAGTATTCCAGGCCAAACAATGGGCCTGGCCGTTTTTACAGACCCCCTGATCGAAGCTCTGGGCCTAAGCCGCACGCAACTCTCTCTCGCCTACCTACTCGGCACGGTGGGCTCCTCGCTGATGCTGACCCGCGCTGGACGCTGGTACGACCGAATGGGTGGCCGGGTAATCACAACGCTGGCCAGTGTCGCACTGGCGGTGATGTTGATATTTATCTCATCGACAGAAGTTCTGATGAAGCTGTTGGGTGGCGGCGCAGGCACCGCATTCATATTAATCATGCTGGGTTATTTCGGTGTGCGGTTTTTTGGGCAGGGCGTACTGACCAGTGCCTCTCGCAATGTGCTATTGCTCTGGTTCGAAAAGCGTCGAGGCCTGGTCAGCAGCGCCCGCGGTGTATTTGTTAGCCTCGGCTTTTCTCTGGCTCCACTGGGTCTGGCATGGTTGATCGCCAGCGCCGGCTGGTACCGTTCACTTTGGTGGCTGGCTCTGGGCTGTGTCGGTTTCGCTGTCATCGCCTATATCTTCCTGCGGGACAATCCCACGGACTGTGGCGTGCACATTGACGGTGCTGCGAGCTCGCAGTTGGGCAGTAAAAATTCTGAGCCCTACAGTGCCAATCTGGAACAGGCAAGGCGCAGCCCTGTGTTCTGGATTTTTGCCCTGAGCCTGTCGATTCACGCCCTGTTTGGCACCGCAGTCACTTTTCACATTGTTTCAGTTTTCGCCGAGGCTGGGCGCAGCCAGGCTGAGGCCTTTGGCTACTTTTTACCCATGGCCATTGCTTCCACCTCAATCAATCTGTTGGCGGGTTGGATGGCTGACAGTCGCAGACTTAAACCTTTTCTGATCGCCATGTTACTCGGCTTCATCGGCGGTGCATGGGGTTTGTTACACCTGGAGACACAATGGGGCTACTGGCTGTTGGTAGCCGGATTTGGCGGCGCCGGGGGGCTGTGGTCCGTGCTTTCAAACCTGGCTTTCATTCGCAATTTTGGAGCGATGCATTTGGGTGAAATCAGCGGTTTGTGTACGTCAGCTATGGTGTTCGGTAGCGCCATCGGGCCCGCCTTGTTCAGCGTCGGGCTGGACCTGTCGGGCAGTTATGCGGCTGCCGAGTGGATATGCCTCAGTGGACTGTTTGTGCTGCTGGTGGCTGCCGTTATCATTCCCCACCAGCATGAACAAATCCCGAAAAAGATCCCCGTCAAGTATTAATGCATGACGATGCGGCGGCCTATAGCGTTCCGTCTTACGCAGCGGCGAGAGCGCCATGTATATTAGATAGGGCTCGACCATGTGGCAGGTCAAAATCATACGCCTTTCTCAAAACTCAAGCATTTCCCACTGCAGATCCGTAGCGTCGATAATACGCTGGGCATCAGACTGCAGTAGGGTGCCTTGTTCAATGCCCGTTGCTACAGAATTACTGACAGCGGTCTTATAGCCCGCACTATCTATGTAGCGCGCCGCCATCGTTGCTTTATCGAACAATTTTGTGGTGCCAAACAGGAAACAAAAATCATTGCCCTCCTGCCCCAATCCCGATAGCACAGCCGCTGGCGCTTCTACATAAGACGTGCGCACGCCGCCGGTGACATTGCCGACGTCGTCCAGCAAAAAGTTTAAACCGCTGGAATCAAGATCGAGTCTGGCGACTTCTGCTGGCGGCTCGCCGCCCCTGGCCCATCTGTCCAGGGCGTGGATTGCGGCGTTCAAGGGCCAGGCCAGATATCCCGAGTTCATAGGCAGGTTACATTCCTGAAAGCCAAGAATGCTGGTCTGCTCTACCACCGTCGCGAAGCGTGGATCATCTCCGATGTCGTTGCGGCCGGAGACAAAAGTATATTCGTCATTATGGGCAGATCCGGCAATTTCCCACAGGCGAAAGTTATCGTTGTCATCTTGGCGCGAATTTTCTCCGTCGCGGCCAAGTATGTCTGATTCACCCTGCACATTTATTACTACCGTAGTACTGTCGGATCTCAGGTAGACAGGCCGTGGTGTGGGAATGTCTGTCAGGGGTTGTTGGGCAAGACTGGAGCTACCTGCGCCTCTGTTCTGAATTAGAAAGCCATCGAAGGCCTTGTATACCGGTTGTATAGCGTTGAAGTAGGTGACTAGATGCGATGCAGATTGTGACTGTCCCATAGCAATAATAAGGCTGGCTGATTCGCCGTCCAGTAGCTCGTTGTTATCAGTCTGGCTGAGTAAGCCTGCGACCTGGGTGAATATGTCATAGGAAAAACTGTCGCCGGGGTGATTCAAGGTACCGTAGCGAGCCGGGTTCACGGCCTTCAGGTGCAGTGGTAGCAAGGGATTTTCAGCACCCTCTACACCGACATACTGAGCCGAGACCAATGCAATCGCATGCCCTTCACGCAGCAGTTGCGTATGCGCCGTGCCATAACTTACCGGTAACTCAAATCCAGTAGTGACATTTAGCCATTCAACATAAACGGAGCCACTAAAGGACGCAGCGTCTACCGGGGTATACATCAGCACCCGGGTGCGATATTCAGCTTCCTCTCCCGGCTCGACATTCCACATGCCATCGCTACCCAACTCGTTGAGGTTGGTAAACGAGCTCGCGGTCCCGGTAATGAAAAACTCCTGTTGTGCGTAGCCGACATCACTCAGCGCAAAAGTGCTGGAGAGCAAGCTTGGCTCCCCCTCAGGTGGAGGTGAAGAGACAGTTGGTACAGCGATGGGTAATAGATCGATTTTGGCGGGTCTATCGCTACCGTCGCTGCAGCCGATAAGTGCGAATGGCGACAGTAGCGCCAGCAATGCCAGGAACCCCGGTAATCGAAGTGATTCAGGTGTGGAAACAAACATATGGAATTCTATCCGTGTTATTAGTTGACGCTCGTCTTTGAGGGTAAATACCCGAAAAGTAATTTGTAGTCCGCGGCGAACTGTCCCATATGCCAAAAGCCCCACTCACTGGCGACATCACTAATAGTTCGCCGTTCATGGTTATCTAGCAGCGCGGCATGGACATGATTTAGGCGTTGCACAACAATGTAGCGCTTTGGAGAGATCGAAAACCTTTCGCGAAAGGCACGCTCCAGAGTACTTAAACTTGTCGCCGCCCCCAGGCAGAGTGCTTCTACAGTCAGCGCTTCCTTGGAGTGATTCTCGACATAGTTGATTGCACGCTGAAGCGCAAGCTCCCTGTTGCGAATCGGAACCCTGTTCCCGCTGTGTTGGCTCGTACCGATCTGCAGAAGCGCGCTGGGCAATTGCGCCTCAATCAGTTCATCGAGCGTGGATCGCGCCACCAGATCCTGGGGAGGTGATTGCTCCAAATCGAAAATTTTGTGGACGATCGCTTTAACAGTGGCCAGTCGTTTAGGATCAGGTCGAATCTCAGTCCCCCATAAATCAATGGTATCGCCTGGGTCGGATAAATGAAGATTTTGAGATAGCTCTGACATTCGCGAGCTTGCAATGGATACGGTGTAAGCGTCAAACCCGGGGTCACCAACACAGGAAAACCCTTCTTGCTCATGTACGTAAAGCAATTGCCCATTGTTCAATGGTCGGTTCTGGATCGTTGAGGATTTGAGCGAGCTCAGGGGCAAACCAATAGTTTGGTAGCCCTGCGGAGGCACTACATCCTGTTTCGTGCGGCGATCACAGCACACACGAAGCAATATCGCAGTAGAATTTAAAAGCGCGCTTAAGCTGGTGGCCCCTGTACCGCAATCGAGTTGTCGAAAATGCGTCAACCACCCTAGCTGTGAAACGGTATCGGAAAATTCACTTACTGAGGAGAAATGTTGATGTGTGGCTAAAACCGGGTTCATGCAAGTCCTGTGGATACCCATTCCATATTTTGACGAACTTTCGATACGGGATATTCGAAGCACTCTATATAGTTTTGCCTGCAATGTACATTACAGGGTACAGCCTGGCATTTACAGCGATCGCGGTGAGTTGAACTCGGTTATTGTCGGCGGTTTTCTATATCGAAACCCTCGTTCCCTACCTGCAGGTAGGGAACGAGGGTTTGGTTATGACATTAGCCACATTAGTGCATAATTTTTCTTACACTGCTGGGCATCGCGGCTTTCTCACGCTTGAGGCGGTTGGTTATATCCACTGTTTCCGGTCTTGCATTACTCAAGCCAGTGTAGGGAATACCATGAGCATTTTCAGAGTCTGGGTAAACTTCTTTAAACAGCTCGTGACGCTCGCGCATCGCAGTAAACTGCCCCTGAAAATGAATCATGGGGATCATTTGCGGGTTGTGCTCATGCGGGTCTTGATACAAATCGTAATAATCAGGAGAAATGCCTGAAGCCGCACCTGCACTGAGCCCTATCCAATGACGCTTGTAGCGACCTTTAACGGTTGCAGCAAGTGTGTGGCCCTGATAAATATGCACATAATCGCGATGGCTGTGGGTATCACCTTCCAGCAATAATTCCGTTTGATCAATACCATCAATCACTCGGTCTGTGGGTACATACTTGGTAGCGCCACCCAGACGAGCGAAAGTCGTGAATAAATCGGTCACGTGGATAATATCACCCACCAGCTGACCTTCTTTGATCATGCCAGGCCACCAGGCCATAGCCGGTACACGCACACCACCTTCGGTATAATCACCTTTGCCGCCACGGTACATAATCTCAGTCATTGCCCAACCTGGAGGGGGATCGTGAGACATTGGGCCATTATCAGCCATGGCTATAAACAACGTATTTTCTTCAATACCCAGTGCTTTCAGCTCTTTCATTACGGTACCGACAAAATCATCCAGTTTGGCGTAGGAGTTAGGCACCTTGCCGCCGTTAAGGGTATTTTTCTTAGGCTCAGGCTGTAAGAAGTTCAACCAGGTTGGCTGGTAGGTGACAAAGAATGGTTTTTTGGCTTCCGCATTCTTACGCATAAAAGCAATCGTGCGCTTCTCTGATTCGGTATCAATTTTGTCGTAACACTCATTAGAAGTACCACAAAACTCTTTACCTTTTTCGCCTTTCTTCCCTTCAATCGTCATCACCCAACCCACTGGGTTCAGGCCTGGGCTATCCATGGCATAAGGATCAGGCGGTAACATTTCAGGGTGCATGCCAAGAATGGCATTAACCGCTGTACCCCCTGGATTCCACAAAGAGCTGATCTGGTTCATGGGGGTAAACAAAGCTTCATCAAAGCCCTGATTA
>JBALVT010000222.1:0-6595 GCA_036961345.1 Halioglobus sp. | reverse complement strand
CCATAATCCTCAAAAGTGAGCTTTTGCCACAACCGTTGCGACCGACTATACCCAGCGTTTCACCACGGTGTAGATCTAGACTGATGCCGCGCAAAACTTCGTGACTAATCTTCTTAAGAAATGAGCCTCTACGTTCATAGCACAGCCCTATTTCGTGCAGAGATAGCAATACAGGTGGCGTCTCACTCATTCAGCCAATACCTTTGTAGCGAGCGCTCTATCTAGGCGAGACATGATGCCAAGAACTGATGCTGCCGCTACTAAACAACCGACCAGCAATACTGCAAGATGCGCAACATCCAAAGGTTGGTCATATAACAGAACCTGCCGAAATCCATCGAACAGGAATGCCAGTGGATTTATCATAAGAAAAAGGTCGGTAAACTCAGGATTGGGAAGCGTACGAACATCCCAGAATACCCCGGAGACAAACATTAAAAATGTGATAGTGAGCGAAATTAGTAATGTGAAATCCTTAGCGAAGCAAACGAGCGTAGCCCCAATCAAAGAACAGGTCACAATTAGTAGATATTCGGCGACAATTAGAGGAAAAAGCCAGAGCCAATGAAGGGTCGGTGATACCCCGGACGCCAGTACGATAGCTATCAACAGTAGAAACACTGCCGCTTGTTTATAGAGGCCCTCCTGAATTTTCGCCATGGGGAAAATCGCTTTAGGAATATCAATCTGCCCGACCAAACCTTTGCTAACCAATATACTTAAAGCCGATGAACTCACGCTGCTGGCAAACCACATAAACGGTAAATTACCGCAAATCAGAAATAGTAAAAAATCTGAACGGCCTGACTCGAGAACAATATCAAAAATAAAATAGAAAATCAGTACGAATAGGAGTGGTTCCAAAAACCACCATATATAGCCAAGGAAAAACCTGGACGCATCTGCCCGTAATGACATGCGCGCCTGTATATCGACCAGGGACATAAATCGAGTAAATGTCATTGATCAGGTTTCTCTAGCACTTCGGGCAGTCCATTACGTACACTTAAATCCATGAAGAGAGTTACACTTGTCTACTGACCTGGAGATGGCGGCTGTATAGCACGGACTGCGGGCAGATAACCACGCACATTCTTTTATCAAGAGCGCGATTTTACTTGATTGGAGCACCATATTGCCAGTAGTAGCCATAATAATTTTGAATTGGAATGACGCTGACGCGACTATTTGTTGCGCCGCATCAGTATTGGCCGCGATACAAAATCCAGACCTTGTTCACATAGCGGTAAACCTATATCTGGTGGACAACGGCTCTGGCAACAAGGACGCAGCCAAACTACAGCGCTGGTGTGACAGACAGCCCGCAAATCAAGTTACACTAGTTATCAATAGGACAAACCTCGGGTTCTCAGCAGGAATGAATGCCGGCATCTCTAGCGCCCAGAAAAGTCAGCCGGACTATTTCTTTCTTTTAAACAACGACTTACAAGTGGACTGCCACACTATATCGCATCTTCTTGCCTTCTCTGAGGCAAATCACAGTAAAGCAGCAACCGGATTAACGGTTCTGGACCCCCTTACCGGTAAAGTGCAGTGCGCTGGCGGTTATCGCTATTACCCATGGCTGGGTTATAACATTCCGCTGATGGGCGGGGCGAGCCTGGAACAGGTCAAAGCTGCGACTGAACATAGGCCGGACTACTTATCGGGGGCAGCTATGTGGCTCACAGGCGATTTTGTACGCCGTATTGGAGGCTTACCTACAGAACACTTTTTGTACTTTGAGGAACTGGAACTCATGCAAAGGCTGAAACCCGGGGAGGAACTCGGCGTTTGTGCTGACGCTATCGTTACCCACCAGGGGGGGGGTAGCTCTAACACACCGGAATTACAGCAACGGGCAACGTACTATGCAACGCTCAGCGCTTTTAACTACACGCGGCGCTACCACCCATGGTTTTTGCCATCGGTGATGGTCGCGCGAATACTGGGAATCTCTCTAAGAGCCATCTGGCGACGCCAACCCAAGCTGATATCAGCGACACTTCATGCACTCCAGGATTTTATATTCCCCAAAGGTGCTAATCCACCTTAAGGGTTAATAGACGCAGATAATAAACGAGCTTTAGCAAGGCTTCGCCCTGGCGCAAACCGAGCTTTTTTGCGGCAGACAGTCGTTTAGCCGCAGAGAGGGTCAATAACTGACTATAACTATTTATGAGCGCTGTATTTGCCTCGGGCCAGTCGTGATGTGCACCTGCATGGTCCAATAGCCCTGCCGCTTGCTCAAACGTTGCTAAAAACTCGCCATTTCCAGCCTGCCAAATTCTGGCCCAATTACGACGCGGGCTTAGCAGGTGCCAAAAGCCCGTCGCCCCTATGGTATTCGCTTCATGCTGTCGATATTTTACCAGTGGCTCATTAATGTAACGGATTGCCCCAGATGAAGCCGCGATCAGGGCTAACCACCAATCGTGCATAATCGCAGCGTTCGGAATTGGTGTAGCTTGCTCCAGAAGGCGCCGATTGCAGGCGGTGGCACAGCCGGTCACGAAGTTTCTTGTGAGCAGACAATTCAACGGCCTGTCAGGCGAGGCATCCAGCGCCATATGATCAGCCAGTGAAGGGTGTATTGGCACTAAATCCTCATCGACAACCGATAAATCACTGTGGACCAATAACGGGCTCACCTCACCTCCATGTCCCGGGAAATCCAAAACCTGTCGCTCCAACTTCACAGCTTCCCAAACATCATCCTGATCACAAAAGAAAAATATCTGAGCGTCAGTTTGCAGGCCAGCTTCCATCAACTTGCCGAAGTTCTGTGCGGCTCCCAGCCCCCCTGCACCATCAGGCACCAGTAAGGTAATTCGAGTGTCATTTGCGGCCAGGTTAGCGACCAACTCCACGGTACCGTCGGTACTGCCATCATCTCTTACTATGAGCGTCCAGTCCTGTAGCGTTTGGTTCTGAAGGCTCAATAGCTGCTCACTTAAGTACTTCTCGCCGTTATAGGTGGCCAGCAGAATACAGATTCGAGAAGGATTCAATTCCCGACTACCTCTTCGTCAAACGCCCATTGCACAACGTGGCAGCGCACTCTGCCTTTACTATCCAGTAAACCTGGTAGATAGCCGACTCTATACATATTCGCCCAAACCGAAATCTCGCACGATGCCTTCTATCGCATCAATTTGATGCTCCGACAGCCTCTCCCGCCATATCTCGGGCATCCTCCCACTATCACGTCGAGTCGCGGCGGAACCAGACCTCCCATTGTCTCCAGCTGCAGTACTACTCTCTCTCAAGATGTCCCATCTCTTATCAGGAACACTAAGATTAAGTTGCCCTGCGAGCCTGGAAAATTGACCAACCGGATCATTACAAAGATCCTCATAACTGCATGAAATCCACTCCTTGTGATTCTCTATCTGTTGGAATAATACACTATGAATTGCTGCCCAATATGCGCCTATTGTTAACCAGGGGTCAGCCCTGGCACCAATTAACAAATCTTCAAACGGCGCCAGGTAATCACTCATTAGTTCATCCTGAACTCTTAGGTGATCTACATTGAGCTTCCAATCGAGCGATTCGATACTGGAGGCAAAACCACATGGGTGGCGGATAATAGTCAAAATCTTGGCATTGAATTTATGCGCTACCCAATCGGACATAAGTACAGCGGTGGGATCTTTTACAATAATCCGGTCTTTGGTTCCCAACTGAGTGCGCCAGTACCCTCTATATACTGACCTGAGCCGCTGCTTTGAGCTCTGTTTACCTATGAATGCTTTCCTCGCGGCATCTTCTACCGGTGCGGGTAAATAATCGTTTTTTCGTGCATATCTGAAATGACCAAGAACCCCCTGCAAAGAGGGATTCCATTGCGGGTTAAATGGCTCATAGACATAGCGGGAACCGGAACAAGTGGCCAACATTTCTCCGAGCCAGGATGTCCCGGACCTGGGCGCGCCCGTGATAAATATAGGGGGGGATTCAACGTTTGGTTTTTCGGAACTTGGGGGCTGCAAAATAATGCGTCTCTATTGTTGTTGCGTGGTACAGAACACCTGGTCGCTACTTAATTGTTAGACCCCATCTGGTTTCTGTAAAGCTGCAAAACCTCGGCAGTCTGCCCTGCTGCAGCAATCTGCCCCTGATTCAGGAGGATCGCCCGATCACACAACTCCTCAACCTGAGAATCCATGTGCGAGACAAACACCACCGTCTGCTCACCGCTAATGCGCTCTTTCATCGCGTGTTGCGCTTTCTGCCTGAAGTGGGCATCGCCTACGCTGAGCACTTCATCGATTAAAAGGATGTCGACGTGCGTGAGCAGCGCCGTGGTAAAACCAAGGCGGGCGCGCATGCCGGCGGAGTAGGTTTTAACTGGCTCTTCATAAGAATCCCCCAACTCGGCAAATTCCTTGATGTCTTCCAGGAATGATTTGGCCTGGTTTTGTGTGGAGCCCTGCAGCATCGCTGCCAGCAGCGCATTATCGCGCCCCGACAGATCCGGCTTGAATCCAAGGCCCAGGGTCAGCAATGACGATGACTTACCGGGTCGCTGCCAGACCCGCCCCTCGTTGGGAGCGAGTATGCCGGCCATCAGCTGCAACATGGTGGTTTTACCCACCCCGTTCCTGCCGATAATGCCCAGTGTTTCTCCCTCATAGAGCTTGAGGGATACGTCGTCCAGCACCTTGTGCTGGCCGTGTTCAAAGGTAGTTTTTTTGGAGCGGTAGCTCAGCGATACCTTGTCGAGCTCCAGCATAACGGGCCGGTCATCAACACTCATGAGGACAGCGCCTTGAGTGCGAGAAACTGGCTGTTCCTGCGCATCACAGCTGCCATTATTATTGCGAGGGCGCCAAAACCGACGCCAACCAGCAATAAGTGCATGCCATCGGGGGCACTTTGGTACATCAATATCTGCCGGTAGGCGTCCAGCAAGAAGGCCACCGGGTTAATCGTGAGAACCAGTTCTGTCATCTGCGGATTACCCAGGCTCTGGACATCCCAAAATACACCGGATGTAAACAGCAGAAAGGTCATCCCCAGGGAAATAATCATGCTGAAGTCGCGCATCATGCACACCAGGCAGGCACCCACAAAGGCGCAGGCAACAATCATCAGGTAGTTCACCACTAACAAGGGCACCAGCCAAACCCAACTGGCAGACGGGGTGTAGCCATAGGCAAAGAGCACAACAAACAGCAACAGGAATACCACCACCTGTCGGTACAGGCCTTCTTGTATCAACGCCAGGGGGAACAGTGTTTTGGGGGCGTTGATCTTACCGACCAGACCCTTGGCGGCGACAATGCTACCTGACGCCTGAGATACTGACTTGGAGAACCAGATAAAAGCCAGCTTGCCACACATCAAAAACACCAGGAAATCCTCGGTGCGCGAGGCAAGAATGACACTAAATACCACATAAAAAACGCCCACGAACAGCAGCGGCTCCAATATCCACCAGAGATAACCCAGGAAGAATTTGGAGGCATCCGCGCGCAACTGCATAACAGCCATGGTATGGACGAGCCTGAAGTATTGGGGCAGGGGCATTAAAGATGTAGTCGGTTGTTATCAAGGCAGTGGATGTTAGCGCGTTATTCTAGCAATAATCAGTCGCAGGTGGCAGTTATCGCCCACTTTTAGTTGTCGAGCGCTGATAGTGCCAATGGGGAGTCTGGGGTCAGGTCTAGACTTGTAGCCTTTACTGGTTGGTTTTGATGTTCCAGTAGCAGACATAGCTAGCTACCCTGAACTTAAAGATCCACCGCAAGTTCGAGATCAACAATGCCAGCAAAAAGCCTCGATGTGCTAACCTATACCCGAGACATGGAATCTGCCGGCCTGCCCAGGCCTCAGGCAGAGGCGATCGCGAAGGGTGTGATGATCATGGTAGTTGAGCAATTTGATTCTCTGGTAACCCAGGAGCATTTCGATGCACAGGCTGCGCGCACTGGGTTGCGTTTTGATCAGGTGGATCAGCGCTTTCGGGAAATTGACCACCGGTTTGAGCAGGTAGATCAGCGCTTTGAGCAGGTGGATCAACGTTTCCAACAAATAGACCAGCGCCTCGCGCACATAGATAGCCGGCTTGACAAGATCGAGGGTCGACTGGGCACTTTGGAATCGTTGAAGTCCCAGGTAAATCTCCACACGTGGATGCTGGGGCTGATTGTCATTGTGTTGGTGGTTCCCCAGCTACAGCGCTGGTTTGCGGTGGTCTAGCCACTTTTTAGATTCCAATGCACCCGCTAGGGCGATAGCCATCGGCAAAAAGCGCTACAATGCCGCCCATGTCGAAAACACCGCCCAGCCACACCCCCCGCAAACGCTTCGGCCAGAACTTTCTGCGCGACCACGGCGTTATTAACCATATTGCCCATGCCATCCACCCCCAGGCGGCAGACCATGTGGTAGAAATCGGCCCAGGCCAGGGTGCGTTGACCGAATCGCTGATAACCAGCGGGGCAAAACTGGATGTCATCGAACTGGACCGGGACCTGGTGCCGGGCCTGTTGGCTGCCTTCAGCATTCACCCCCGGTTCAAGCTGCACAGCGCCGATGCCCTGACGTTTGATTACGCCGCGCTGGTCACCCAAGGCGAGCAACTGCG
>JBALVT010000221.1:0-6633 GCA_036961345.1 Halioglobus sp. | reverse complement strand
GAGGACATCAATGTCATCGATGGACGTTTGTTTGAGCGTGATTTGCATTGGGGTCACTTTAAGCGGTTGCGAGAGGAGGATCCGGTCCACCTAAACGAGATGCAAGGCGCCGGCCGATACTGGTCTATCACCAAGTTCGAAGACATTATGTTTGTGGACACCAATCACCAGCTGTTTTCCTCGGCACATGGAATAGTTCTTGGGCCGAAAGTGGATGCCTCACTAAAACCCTCAGCAATGGATTTTCCCAATTTTATAGCAATGGATCCTCCCAAACACGATCTGCAACGCAGTACCGTTAGTGGAGTTGTCGCACCGAAAAATCTCGCGAATCTGGAACCTGTTATTCGCCAGCGAGTGGGCGCCATCTTAGATAGTCTGCCCATGAATGAGACGATCAACTGGGTTGACCTGGTGTCCATCGAGTTAACAACGCAAATGCTGGCAACCCTGTTCGACTTCCCCTTTGAGGATCGGCGAAAGCTAACGCGTTGGTCTGATGTAGCAACGTCTGTTCCGGGTACGGGCCTAGTCGATACCTTTGAGGAAAGAAATACTGAGCTACTGGAGTGTTTGGAATACTTCACGAGGTTGTGGGATGAAAGAGCACAGCAGACAGTACCGGGTTCAGATCTCATATCCATGCTGGTGCACGGCAAAGACACCCGCAATATGGAGCCACTGGAGTTCCTGGGCAACCTTATACTGCTGATTGTTGGGGGAAATGATACCACCCGAAATTCCATCAGTGCCGGCGTTCTGGCCTTGCATCAACACCCCGCAGAGTTTGAAAAGCTGCGAAATGACCCATCCCTGATCCCCAACATGGTGTCCGAGATAATCCGTTGGCAAACACCTCTTCCCTATATGCGCCGAACTGCCAATGAGGATGTGGAAATTCGTGGGAAGCAGATTAAAGCAGGGGATCAATTGCTGATGTGGTATGTATCGGGCAACCGTGACGGTGATGTGATTGATCGTCCCGATGAGTTTCTCATCGACAGACCCAAGGCGCGCCATCACCTGTCATTTGGATTTGGGATTCACCGCTGTATGGGTAACCGGCTGGCAGAAATGCAATTACGGATTGTCTGGGAGGAGATTCTTCAGCGCTTCAGCGCTATAGAAGTGGTAGGTGAGCCTCAGCGATTACAATCGAGCTTTGTTCGCGGCATCACTGATCTTCCGGTGCGGGTTCACCCGCTGTACTGAACAGTATGAGGCTAATCGGGCTGAACAATCGCACGAAGCGACTAGGGTGAGAGAGCAGGCACAGCGATCCCCCAGTTCAGGCCTCTTCGCAGTAGCTCATAGAACACGGGGTAATTCCATGGACCTCGCACCACAGGCGCGACTTCCATCATGGGTTGCATGTCGTATTTACCCGTGCAGTGACCCAATGTCATGTATAGGACTCCGCCCTCGCCGAGTGGGCGCACATACATCTGTGGTTGGGTGCTGCGGTCGAGTCCGAACGTTTCCTGTGCATAGCCGATTGAAGGTGCGTTGTAGGATGCCTCAAGCAACACCGTATTTTCGCCAATGAATTCGCAGTAATAGGGTTCGTCTTCGATTTCAAAGTCCTCGAGGCCAGACGTTATTGGATGGTTGGCATCCGTGACTTTTACATTGAATGTCTGGACAGCTGGATGCGCTACAAAGCGAGAACCCAGTGTTTCCATAAAGTGTGGTGCTCGATCCGGGGTGGCAGCTTTGCCGTCTACAAGGTCTACTATAGCGTTCGTTCCATGCAGCGCGAACCAACGGCCCCCCTGCTCCACGAACTCTCTAAGGCCATGTTGTTGTTCAATAGTTGGCACTAGATCGCAGGTATAGGTGATCAGTAGGCGTGATGCCTTGATTGCGTCAATATCACTGTAGTTGTCCGCGATGCGCACCCACACATCATCGTGCTCGGCCAGGAGTTTGAGCAATTCCAGGCGCGCAAAATTTGTATCATGATACTTTGCGTTGCATACAAGATATACGTCAATTCTCTCGTCGGCCATTTGGCTCCCCTGTTTGTTCAAGCAGAATTTTTCCAGTGCCTGTTCTAATCGCGGATCAGGCGGCCTTCAGCGTCGCGGATTTCGGGGCCTTCTACCTGGGCCCTGCTGTCGCCGAACGGGGCGTCGCGGGTATGCAGCGCAGCCTTCAGGCCTTCTTCAGCGATTTGTTTGAATGAGTTTCGGGCGGCCTCTGACGTATGAGCGCGAGCGTCGTTTTCAGCGGCCAGGCGCTGCAGGGTCGTCGATCCCATCAACTCTATCCCGATATTGATGATCCGCTTGTTGGCTGACAGCATCTCTGGGTCTATCCAGCTCATGCGATCGGCCAGGCCCTCTACCTCTTTTTCCAACATGTCGGCGGGTACCGATTTCAGCACCAGGCCAATCTTGGCCGCGTCAGCACCAGATAGGGTATCCCCCGTCAACAATAGGCGTTTCGTCCATTGTGGACCAATGTGATACAGCCACATCTGGTTGGGAGCCGCGCCCATATTACGCAGGGCGGAATACCCGATATTGGCATCGTCGGCACAGATCAGAATATCGCAATACAGCGCCAAATCTGTCCCGCCCGCCAGGCAATGGCCGTGGATCTGGGCAATCACCGGCTTGTGCATATCGAACGTTGTACGCAGGCTGCGTTGAAAGCGCTCTATACGCCAGGCGTCATCGTCAAAACTGGCGCTTGTTCGCCGAGGCACGCCATCATCGGTATTGCTGCGTGTTGGTGTCAGGTCGTAGCCTGCACAGAACGAAGGGCCAGCCCCCTTCAGGATGACGCAGTGGACGTCGTTATTGTTGTCGGCCTCCCACAGGGCGTCGCGTAACTCTTCCACCAGTTCAATCGACAGCGCGTTGCGCTTCTGGGGACGGTTGAGGGTGATTCGTGCCCGTCCGTTGTCCACTTCGTAGATGATGTTCTGGAATGATTGCATGGTCTCTATTTCCTTCTCAGATCAATCAATGGGGGTTTTCGCATTGCTGTCTCGGGGCGTTGCCAGTGGGATGGTTCCAAGGTGTCTATGAAATTGATCCCATAATTTCGTCTCCAAACCGTCGAATTTGGTCGACCATATTGTCGCCCATGCCTGACAGAGCGGCCATAGGTACGATAAGACGGTCCACGCCCATTTCTTCGTAGGTATGAATTTGGTCCGCTTCCATTTGCGGAATCCATAGTGTGGAGACTTCAATTTCTGAAGGGTCTCTGCCATGGGCTTCGCACGTTTTTGCCAAATGGACCATTTCTTGTTTCAGCTGGTCAGCGCTTGCAATTGGTGCATACCAACCTTGTGCATACTTGGCGATGCGCTCAAAAGCCTTGCCTTTTGAGCCGCCGATTATGATGGGCAGTGGAGACTGCACAGGCATGGGGTGACTTTTGAAACCATGCCATGAAAGGTGCTCACTTTCATGTTCCACGACCTCGCCAGACCAGACTTTTCTCATGGCCTCGATATAGTCGTCGTTGCGACGACCCCTGCCTGCAAAGGGGACGCCCATCGCGTCAAACTCTTCTTCGAGCCACCCTAGTCCTACACCGAGCATCATGCGGCCATTTGACATGAAATCCAGGCTTGCGACCTGCTTGGCCAGCAGCAGTGGGTTAACCTGAGGCAATATGTTTACACCGGTTCCCAACCTGATGGTGGTCGTAGCGGCGGCAACCGCGCTGAGGGCAATGAGTGGATCAATCATGATCGTTTCAGGTGTCACTGCCATCTTGCCGTCGGCGGCATAGGGATAACGGGAACGGTATGCGAGTGGAACCATCACATGTTCAAAGGTCCATATAGACTCAACACCTGCGGCTTCAGCGGCCTGTGCTGCACCAATGGCTTCTTGTGCAGAACCGGTGCCAATATTGAACCCGATCAATCCTATTTTCATTTTCGTCGCACTCCGCTAGTAGCGGGTCCACACGATGGTGGGCAGATACCCTGGGAAGAGAGATGTAATCAGAATATCTTGCGGAAAACAATATCAATGTATTAATATATTCAAATATTGATCAGAAAGAGGCGGGTCCCCCTATGTCCCAATCCAGTCTGCCAAGGCCACTAAGCACAGAAGAAATAGAGACTTTCCACCGAGACGGCGCAGTATTGTTGAAGGGCATATTGAACGAAGACTGGGTGGAAGTACTTCGTGAGGGTCTTGAATTTGCCAACAACAACCCGACGGGGATGTCTGGCGGCGTAGACATGCCACTGCGGATCGATCAGTTTCCTGCGGCACACTCGCCACAATTGAAGCGGTTTCTCGATGAGTCACCAATAGCCGAAATCGTTGGCACCGTGCTGGATGCACCTGTCCGCTTCTATATGGACCAGATGTTCTATAAGCCGTCGGGATTTATGCCTCCCAGTTTATGGCACCAAGATACAAACTATTACAATGTTGACGGCGATCAATTGATACGTGCATGGGTTTGTGTTGATCCAGCGCCGAGGGAAATCAGCCTTGAAGTGCTGCGGGGGTCTCATCTTTGGAACGTATGTTATCGCCCCCCTGTCGGCTTGGATCCACAAGAGGACCCCGAAAGTGCCGCAGCGCTTGACAAGGCCTTTGCCGATGGCGAAATTCTGATTGGGCGGGATGCGCATGAGCAATGGACATATTTTGATTCTTTTCTGGATCCGTCGCTGCCGCCTTTACCGCGTATCGAAGAGGCTCGGGATTCCTTCGATATCGTGGGATGGGATTATGCGCCAGGGGACGTTTTGTTGTTTCACGGACACATTGTTCATTCAGCTCGAGGGGATGTCGAAAGCCCAACGCCCCGCAGAGCGCATGGTTCTCTGTGGGCGGGGCCCGATATCCACTATCTCCGTCGACGGAGCCAGTCTATACCCGATCCGCAGAAGCTCTATGACCACGAACCAAAGGATGGCCAACGATTATCTGAGTTCCCCGATGTCTTCCCGGTCGCGTGGCCACCAGCAGAGGCGGTATGAATACGGCGATTGAATTGCTTAGGGGTATCTATTCGATCCCTGCGTCGGCATCTGACATCATGGCCAGCAATATCCGTTTGGTCCTGTCGAGAACTTTTTGCGTCTGCGCCTGATTAATCTGATTGTTCAACCGGCCGTATGCCAGTCCTTCCATCAGATATTGACCGACGTCGCATATGTGATCATATTGTTCTTGCGTTCCTTTCCAGTGGGGGTCTCCAACCAGGGTAACTCTGCGCCAAGCTTTGACGAATCTCTGGTAGGCCGGCTTTAGGACTTTGGCCAGCTCCGGGTCGGTCCTGCCCGCAATAATTAAATCCTGATAGGCAACAAAATGTCCCTCGGATAAATGTCTCCAATAGACATCTACTGCGTGTTCCATAGGGTGCATGCCTCTGGGTACGTCCAAAAGATCGCGTTGGTGCTCGGTCAATCGGATGGCGTGCAGGTAGTTCACTGCGGATTTTATGGCTTCCAGCTTCGTCTTGAAGTGGTATTGCATGGAACCCAGTGAAACGTTTGCAATGCCGGCAATCTTGGCCATCGTCGTTCGTTCATAGCCGCTATCTACAATGCACTCCAATGTGGCGACGATAATGCGATCGCGAGTCAATGCGCTTTTTTGAGATTGCCACGTTGGATTAGATGTCTTGAGTTGCTTTGTCATGCCGAGTTGCGTCCGCTTGCGATTGAATAGCCAGTGTGCGTTTTACCGTATTTCTCCTTCGGCCAGGACCGCAGTCTACACCCAATCATATAAATAAATAAATATATATTGTTTTAGGCGGGTATTCATGGTTTGCTCCAAAATCCTGAATGTTATGAGGAATAAACCGATGCCTTTGCCGCAGGATATAAACCCTGTCAATAGCGAGTTGATGGATACCCTTGTTGAGTGCTCAAAACTGGAGTGGAAACAGACCGATGAAAAATCCTTCACCAAAGTGCTTTACACTGGCGCCGAAAGCGGAAGCTGGGTGGTGTTGTTTCGCTGGCTAAAGGGCTATTCAGCGCCGCCACATAAACACCTGAGCTCGTCGCATACTTTCATTCTCAGCGGAAAGTTACAAGTGAGGGACGGGGTCCTGAATGCTGGCGACTATATCTATGAAGCCAATGGCATGATTCATCACGAAACGACCGCCCTTGAAGATACCGAATATCTCTTCATCGGCAATGGGCCAATTCTGTTCTACGGGGAAGATAGCTTTACCGGCTATATGGGCTGGGAAGAAATGGAACTGTTGTCGAGATCTTGAAGTGCCGCGATCAACATCGACAAGGATCTGAGCCGGCCTCACCGCGAACCCACTGCAGGGAGATGCCGGCAACAGCAATCACCTCGGTCAACACCGCAATCTATTATGCGTTTAAGCGAACCTGCAAGCTGGCGGCCAGTATGGCAAATTCGCCAACAGGGCGACAGGACCGAGTGATCCTGTTAGGGGACAAGTGCGTCTACAGAATGGGAAAGGGCGGTAGTTTGAGGCGAGTAACTTGTCAGAAGCCTCGACGAACCTGCCTTGCATCTGAATTGCGGACCGCCGTATGCTGCCTGAACGTCGCGGACTAATTGCCGGGGTCGACCCGGGTATGCCGCCCGTTCTCAGTCGGGAGAATAAGTGAGATAACGCGGGGTGTATGATTGGGCCTCTGCTCTTGTCCGC
>JBALVT010000220.1:0-6635 GCA_036961345.1 Halioglobus sp. | reverse complement strand
ACGCAAAGGTTCACCACTGTTGGCGGAGCAAGGTACCCTTAAATATGCTTGACCGAACACCTCAGGGCATGAAGGGGGGGGCCGCCTAGGCGTAAAGACAGGCGGGGACTGCGGAGACGCAAGCCACATTACTCTTAAATAAGAGCCATTCACCTTAAAGCAACTCACTGCGGTTAGTTAATGGTGAAGCCGCCATCGATGGTAATAATTTGACCGGTCATTACATCGGTGCCGGTAATTACTGATATAAGGCTGTCGGCAACATCGGCAGGCGTTGCTATTGCGCTCAGGGGGGCCACGTCGCGAACCATCGCCTTTACCCCCTCCCAGTTTTCACCCCAACCGTCACTGGCCCAATCGCCATCAATTAAGCCCGGACAAATCGCGTTGACACGAACATTGTGTTCACCAAGAGCCTTTGCCAGTGTCCGGGTCAAACTGTTGAGTGCGGCCTTGGATGCGCAGTAGGCCATTGAACTACCGTTGGTGGTTAGGCCGGCAATACTCGAGGTCATGACAATTTCACCGCCGCCACGCTTTATCAATTCTGGCAGCGCCGCGCGACTCATATAGAACGGCCCACGAAGATTGGTACCCAGTGTTGATTCCCACACTTCGTCGGTCAATAAGTCCAGTGCTTTGTGTTCCACATAAGTCGTGGTCCCAGCGTTATTGATAAGAATATCTAACTGCCCAAATTCCTTTACCGCTGCCTCAACCAAAGCCACACACTGTTTGCTATCACTGACGTCAGCCTGAAAACAAATGCCCTGCCCTCCCGCCTCATGCACTCTGGCGAGTGTATCTTTTGCACCCTGGGCTGACCTGGCGTAATTCACAACCACCCTGGCCCCCATTTCGGCCAGTTTGACGGCCGCTTCAGCACCAACACCCGAGCTGGCGCCCGTAACGATAACGACTTTTTCAGAAACATTCATAAAGTGATAACTCTTTTTTGTATGGCCAATGCAGCATAGCCGCAAACCCCCAAACTATTCAAATTGACTTCACTGGACTAACATTCAAACTTAGATTGTGACCAAACAAACTCGAGTTTAAACATGTCAGACATCATCACAGCACTTAAGGACATTCTTGACAGCGGCGGCGTACTCACAGGGGTTGATGTCACCAGCCGTGTTGCGGGATGGGCCGAGGGTGCCTGTGAGGCACTCGCCGTGGTTCGCCCCCGCAACACCTCGGAAGTGTCCGAAGTAATGAAACTGTGCAACCAATACAATCAAAGTGTGGTAACCGAAGGCGGGAAAACGGGCATGGTACGCGGTTGCATCGCCAGCCCAGGTGACATTGCCCTGTCACTGGAGCGAATGAACACTATAGAAGAACTGGACACGGCCAATGGCACAGCCACCGTGCAGGCGGGAGTGCCCTTACAGCTCGTGCAAGAAGCTGCCGAGGCGGCACGTTTTTGTTACCCCATGGATCTTGGTGCCCGGGGCAGCGCCACAATTGGCGGCACCATATCCACGAACGCCGGCGGCAATCGGGTCATCCGATACGGCATGACCCGGGGCCTGGTCCTGGGGCTAGAGGTGGTAATGGCAGACGGCACGATAGTCAGCTCTATGAATAAAATGATCAAGAACAACGCCGGCTACGATCTCAAGCAATTGTTTATCGGTAGCGAGGGCACTCTCGGAATTGTCACCCGGGCAGTTCTAAAACTCAGCCCCGCCTTAAACAGCCAGCAAACCGCCCTGGTTGCGCTAGAGCGTTTTGAACAGGTCATCAGTCTGTTACAACATTGCCAGCGTGAGCTGGGTGGCCAACTGTGTGCCTTTGAAGTTATGTGGAATAGCTATTTCCAATTGGTTACCGGGGATGAAGCGCATCAAAAAAAGGCACCCATGGATCGCAATTATCCGTTCTACGTGCTGATAGAAAGCGCGGGAGCTGATCAGGACAAAGACACCGAAGCCTTTGAATATGCACTCAATGGTGCGCTTGAAGAAGGGCTAATCTGTGACGCGGTTCTAAGCAAATCCCATGCTGAGAGAAACGCCCTCTGGGAAATCCGGGATAATATTGAAGCGCTGTTCACACTCTACCCTTTCTATGGGTTTGATATCAGTTTACCGCTTGATCGAATGGCACAATACCTTGCGGACATTGAACAAACGCTAAGCGCGACGTGGCCAACGCAGCGCCACGTGGTTTTCGGTCACCTGGGCGATGGCAATCTGCATATTGTCGTCACCACGGGCAGTGAACATGTAGCAGAAAAGCATCGGGTGGAAGACGTTGTTTACAGTGCACTGGAAACTTATGGCGGATCAATTTCTGCTGAGCACGGCATTGGCCTGGAAAAGAAAAACTACCTGCACCACAGCCGCAGCACCGAAGAACTGGCTCTTATGCGTTTGCTAAAAACCACCCTGGACCCGAAGAACCTTCTAAACCCCGGCAAGCTTCTGGATATTACAGTGCCGAACGGGCAATAAGTGTTCGGCAGTGATCACACAAAATCTTTACCGCCATACCAAAGCTGGCAAAGCGCTGGTCTTTCGTTTGACCATGATAATAACGGTAGTAAATCTGTTGGATGATCACCGCATTCCGGAAGTAGCCGTAAACGCTGTAAAAATCAAATTCGGATACATCGGTGCCAGTTTTTTCGGCGTAATAGTCCAGTAGTTCCTGGCGACTTAACATGCCTGGAGCGTCGCTGGGCTGTGCTATCAATGCGCGCAACTCAGGTGAGTCATCCTCCTGGACCCAGTAAGCCAGGGTATTGCCCAGATCCATCAGTGGATCACCCAGGGCACTGATTTCCCAATCGAGCACTGCAACCACCTCCATCGGGTTTTCAGGCGAAAGAATCACGTTATCGATTCGAAAGTCTCCGTGCAAAATGGCCGGGGCATTTTCCACTGCGGGAATTTTCGCCAATAACCACGCCCTGACGTCCTCATAGGGCTCTACATCATCGGTAAGTGCTTTTTCAAACCGCCCGTTCCAGCCCTCTACCTGCCTGCGGATATATCCCTGTGGGCGTCCAAAGTCTTCCAGACCTACCGCCTTATAATCCACCTGATGCAGTTCAATCAGTTTGTCAAATATTGCCAGGCACAACTGGCGCGTGTCCGCTTCCACAAAACCCCAGGCGGAGGGAATCTCTTTATTGATCAAAAAACCCTCTACTCGGTCCATCACGTAGAATTCAGCGCCCAGCGGCGAGGATTCCTGCTCGCAGTAATACAGGGTTTCAGGAACGGCCGTGTATACCGGCTTTAGCGAATTCATAATCCGATATTCCCTGAACATATTGTGTGCGCTCTTGGCGATAGTGCCACCGGGCGGACGACGCAATACGAGCTCACGGTTTTCATACTTAATCGAATAGGTCAGATTAGACGCACCGCTGGGAAATTGAGTAATTATGGGCCTGCCGAGCAATCCAGAAATATGTTCCTTGAGCGTGCGATCGACCACTTCCAGATCCAGCTGTTCGCCTTCGCGTACGTCAATTGTTGGGTTGGTTTCAGCACTCATAATTGAACTCGATTTGTAGTGGAATGGCAGGTGCCATTAGCGGATTTGAACTTATAGTATGTTTTGTGTATATTCAAGTATTAAAGTAGAAAATAAAAGCGTTAACGCCTACAAAAAATAGCGCTCAAACCATAAATACGGCACTGGATATGCAAATTGGATCCAAGTACTCTACGCTGCCGTATTAATTGTCATACTTGTTTAAACAGCTTGTCACCTGCGAGACACGCTGTAGGCCCTGTGTTCCGATACAGTAATCAAATTAACATAAACTCAATCTTTCCTTAGGATAAATAATATGCAGCAACTTACCGGGATGGATGCGTCCTTTCTGTATCTCGAAACGGCAAATGCTCCAATGCATATCTCCGGATTGGCAATTTATGACCAATCTACTGCGCCGGGCGGCAAGGTGCGGTTCAAGGATATTATCGATAACTACAGCACACGTGTTCGTGGTCTCCCACCAATGACCCGCAAGCTGGTGGAGGTCCCGCTGCAGCTTGATCATCCCTACTGGGTGTCCGATGGCAATTATGACCCGGAATTCCATATTCGACATTTGGCCCTGCCAAGTCCCGGCGACTGGCGCCAATTGTGTATTTTGATCTCTCGATTACACGCCCGGCCGCTGGACCGCAATCACCCGCTATGGGAGGCCTACGTTATCGAGGGGCTAGACAATGTAGAGGGCGTGCCCAAGGGTAGCTTCGCCGTATTTTCCAAAACCCACCACGCTGCCGTCGACGGTACTTCGGGCATGGAGATGACGGCAGCCATCCACGATTTGTCACCGGATTATTCAAGCTCCGGCGAGCCAGTGGTCATAAAAGTAGACAGCCAACCAAGCCGCTTTGAGTTGCTGGCGCGTGCCCAATTAAATAACATCAAAAAGCCCTTTAACTTTATCAGCGTTGCCCGTAACACTGTACCGGGCATGGCAAAAGCGTATAACTCGACGCGCAAAGGCGCCCTGCAAAAAGTCGAGAATATTCCCCGCACCCGATTTAACGGCAATGTTTCTCCGCACCGAGTATTCCAGGCCATTAACGTTCCATTGCAGGACATCAAATACATCAAAAATGCTGTGCCGGGTGCTACAGTCAATGACACGGCTCTGGCACTGGTTGGCGGCGCACTTCGCAAGTACCTGGGCGCACACGGCGAACTACCCGAGCAATCACTGGCTGCGATGGCGCCTGTGAACATACGTTCAGACTCAGACAAAACGGGTGGCAATCTCGTCTCGACATTAACAGTGGAGCTCAGAACCGATATAGAAGACCCGCTCGACCGTTTGACTGCCGTCCACAATGGGACAAAAGATGCCAAAGAACTTTCCAATGCCATTGGCGCCAAAGCCATGACAGACTACAGCCAGTTTATCCCTTCCACACTAACCGCTCAGGCCGCTCGCCTGGCGAGCCGGTGGGGTTTGATGAGCCGTATGAAACCCTCTTTTAACTGTGTGGTAACCAACGTACCCGGACCACCCATCCCCCTGTATAGCACCGGGGCAAAAATGGTATCTAACTACGGCACCGGGCCGGTTCTCGACGGGCTGGGCCTGTTTCACGCCATAGGGAGTTACTGCGGTCAGTTCATGGTATCTGCTACATCCTGCAGGGACATGATGCCCGACCCCGACTTCTACCGCGATTGCCTGCAGGAGAGTTTCGACGAGCTAAAGTCAGCGGCTGAACAGGCGAGTAAGCCAGCAACAAAACGCAAGACAAAGACCTCCCGGAAAAAAGCAAAATGAAACCTCCTCATTGGTCGCTAGCACTCACCGAGGCCCCTCGGGTCGCTATAGAACTTGCCAGCCTGGCGCTGACTAAATCGCGACTTGAAAAACTGCCCCGGGGCGACGGTCACGGGGTAATGGTAATTCCTGGCTTCATGGGCGATGACCCCTTTAACAACGCATTGGTAAACTTTCTCAATGGTCTTGGCTATCGCGCCAGCGGCTGGCAAATGGGCCGCAATCTGGGGCCGGCAAGTTTTTCCTCTGATGATCTACGTGTAAAAATAGAACGTTTACTTAACGCTGGTGGCGGACAAATTTCCATAATCGGCCACAGTCTGGGCGGTATCTACGCCAGGGAAATCGCGCGGAAGGAACCGGGTGTTATTCGTCAGGTGATTTCTTTGGGTTCCCCCTTTGGTGACGGGCGCGATACCGGCTCAAATGCCAGCAAATTATTCAACAGGCTAAACCCGAATTCTGAGACCGATCCGGAATTAGTCGCCCAGAAAAAAGAGCTGGCGAAAGCCCCGCCCGTGCCCACAACGTCCATTTATACCAAAGAAGATGGCGTGGTGAACTGGCGAACTGCCATTCAAGAAAAAGATCATCATCAAACCCAGAATATACAGGTAGTGGGTAGTCATTGCGGGTTAACCCTCAATCCAACGGTATGGTACCTGGTGGCAGATCGATTACGTCATACGCAAACCAGTTGGCAACCCTTTCAATCCAAGTTCTTTAACCATCATTAATGGGAGACCCTATAATCATGGCATACAAGACTATCTCGTATGATGTCGCTGACAACATTCTCACGCTGACACTCAATCGCCCGGATCAGCTTAACTCCTTTACCGTGGAAATGGCCGAAGAACTCATCAACGCCTTCGAGCGCGCCAGTAATGATGACGACGTGCGAGTGATCGTTGTTACAGGCTCCGGACGCGCCTTTTGTGCGGGCATGGATCTATCCGTCGGAGGCAACGTGTTCGGTCTGGATGAAAGCCTGTCACCAACCATGGATGACATGCATAATCGGCTGGACGACCCCGACATGATCTACGGCGTGCGCGATACCGGCGGACGGGTCACACTGGCTATCTACGACTGTAACAAACCGGTAATCGCAGCGATAAACGGTGCTGCGGTTGGCATTGGCGCAACCATGACTTGCGCCATGGATATTCGCCTGGCGTCCGAGCACGCTCGCATCGGTTTTGTATTCAACAAAATTGGCATCACCCCTGAAGCCTGCTCCAGCTGGTTTTTACCGCGAATCGTTGGCATATCGCAGGCCCTGGAATGGACCTATACCGGAGACATTCTCAAGCCCGAAGAGGCGAAGGAAGGCGGCTTTGTCAAAGCGGTCTATCCC
>JBALVT010000021.1:0-34453 GCA_036961345.1 Halioglobus sp. | reverse complement strand
CTGCGGCTTATGCGCTGAACGCTGTCCCACAACCGCCTGGGACATGCAAAAATTTCTCTATAACGTCAGCAAGGCAGGCCAGTAACATGAAGTCACTCGAATCTGTAAACGACTTTGTCATCAAATTTGCTAACGTTAATGGTACCGGCTCGGCAAGTGCCAACAATCTGTTTGCCAAAGCGCTGTTCCGCATGGGGTTGCCGGTTTGCCCGAAAAATATTTTCCCATCCAATATTCAGGGTCTGCCCACCTGGTATGAGGTTAGAGTTAGCGAAAAAGGGTATTTGGGTCGCCGCGGTGGTGTCGATATCATTCTTTCGGTGAACCCGCAAAGTATGGCGGAAGATATTCAGGAGGTCGAACCGGGGGGGTATTTCATCTATGACAATACCAAACCTCTCGATCTGCGTTTGCTTCGTAATGATGTCACGATTATCGGTTTGCCTCTCACTCGAATTTGCAATGAGCAATACAAGGATCCGCGTCAGCGCCAATTATTCAAGAACGTGATTTATGTCGGCGCACTCGCGGCACTCCTCGACATCGATTTTGCTGTGTTAACGGCCTTGGTTGGCGATCAGTTCAAAGGCAAGGAAAAGCTGGTATTGCCAAATATTCATGCCCTGGAGCTGGGCCACCAGTATGCCAAGGCAAATTTTGAATGCCCTATAGGCATTCGTGTGCGGAAGTCTGACAAAGTCGGAGACAAAATCCTCCTTGATGGCAATACCGCGCTGGGGCTGGGTGCCCTATACGGAGGTGCTTCCGTCGTTGCCTGGTATCCTATAACGCCCTCTACTTCTGTTATAGATGCGTTCGAGAAATACGCCAAGCGCATGCGAATAGACCCCGGGACGGGTAAAAAGAACTACGCCATTGTGCAAGCCGAAGATGAATTGGCGGCCATTGGCATGGTGCTGGGCGCGAGCTGGAATGGCGCGAGGTCCTTTACCGCCACCAGTGGTCCGGGTCTGTCCCTAATGAGTGAGTTTCTGGGTTTGGCCTATTTTGCGGAAATCCCCACGGTACTTTTTGATGTGCAGCGAGCGGGTCCATCCACTGGCATGCCCACGCGAACTCAACAGTCTGATATTCTCTCCGCGGCCTATGCCTCTCACGGCGATACCAAACAGGTGCTGTTGTTTCCCTCGACACCAAAAGAGTGTTTCGATTTTGGCGCATTGTCGTTTGACCTGGCGGAACGCCTGCAGACACCAATCATATTGATGACCGATCTCGACCTGGGCATGAACGACAACATGTCGGAACCGCTGGTATGGGACGATGCCCGTGAATATGACCGTGGCAAAGTACTGAGCGCTGACGACCTCGACAACATGGAGCGATTTGGACGCTATCTCGATAGCGATGGTGATGCAATTTGTTACCGTACATATCCGGGCACACACCCGGAAAAAGGTGCCTTTTTTACCCGGGGTACATCCCGTGATGAATACGCTGTTTATTCTGAGAAAGGTGAAGAATACGAAAAGAACATGCATCGCTTGATGGCAAAGTGGGAAACCATCAAGAAGTATGTGCCTGCGCCTGAGACGGTTCTTTGCTCCAACAAAACCGATATCGCGGTGCTTTACTACGGCACCAGCGAGGAGTCATCTCGTGAAGCGCTCGATTACCTGGTGGAAGACGGCATCAATCTGAATGCAATGCGTGTAAGAGCTTTTCCCTTTAACAAGGAGGTAGAAGACTTTATTGACAGGCATGAGCGGGTATTTGTTATAGAACAAAATCGCGATGCGCAGTTACGAACGCTGCTGATGGCGGAATTTGAACTGGGGCCTGACAAACTCAAATCTGTACTGTGTTTTGACGGTACGCCAATCAGTGCCAGAAATATTCGTAAACAGATACTGCTACAGATGCCGGGGCATAACGTCACGCCATTGCGTAAGGACACGGCAGCCAGCGGAAGGGGTAAATAGAATATGAGCTATCAGACACCGAAATTTCGTCATCCATCATTACCTGTAAACGACCTTGGTTATACCAAGGCAGACTATGAAGGGTCTATCTCTACTCTGTGCGCCGGATGTGGCCACGATTCAATCAGTGGCTCCATTGTTCGCGCTGTACACGAGTTGTCTATACCGCCCCACAAGATTGCAAAATTGTCTGGTATCGGTTGTTCCTCCAAGGCGCCTACGTATTTTTTGGGCAAATCGCACGGTTTTAATTCTGTCCATGGCCGCATGCCTTCGGTAGCGACGGGGGCCGCTATGGCCAACCGCGACTTACTTTACCTGGGCGTATCAGGGGACGGAGACACCGCATCGATTGGTATGGGCCAATTCACACACGTGGTGCGGCGCAACCTCAACATGGTCTACATTGTCATGAATAATGGTTGCTATGGACTGACCAAGGGGCAGGATTCCGCGACGGCAGATGAGGGGTCCGCGAGTAAAAAAGGCGATGCCAATCCGTTTTCCGCGATAGACCTGGCCGGATTGGCACTGCAATTGGGTGCTACGTTTGTCGCCCGTAGTTTTTCCGGGGACAAGGATCAGCTTATTCCTCTCATTAAAGCTGCCATGACTCATCGCGGATTTGCCCTTATTGATGTGGTTTCCCCGTGTGTCACATTCAATAATAACGTTGGATCCACCAAGAGTTATGAGTTTGTCCGCGATCATTCCGAGGCCACCGGTACTGTCGATTTTGTACCTATGCGTCAGGAAATAACTACCAGCTACCAGGCAGGTAGCACACATGAAGTAACCATGCATGACGGCTCGGTTTTACATTTACACAAGATGTCCAACGCGTTCGATCCATTTAATCGCGGTTCAGCGATGATGGCTATGGAGGAGCATCGATCCAAGGGCAATATACTGACCGGGCTTCTTTACATGGATAAAAATTCCCGGGAGTTGCATGAAGTACTCGATACCTCCCAGCGGCCCCTCAATGAACTGGGAGCATCGGAGTTGTGCCCTGGCAACAAGATGCTGGCAAACATCAACGCAAGCCTCCGCTAGAGGAAATGGGCACTGTTGTGCCATGGTCCCAACTGACAGGCTCATTTTATTGTGGGCCTTCTGTCATATTATTGTCATAATTCTCCTTTTAAATGGCCCCTGTTCTAATGGTGGGGTAAGGCTTAATGGCTGATCAAACGGTTTTAATCGTCGACGATGAAGACGCCATCCGCGACATGTTGCGAATGGCGCTGGAGATGGCTGGTTTTCGCGTGCGCGAAGCCGGAAATATCCAGGATGCACACTGCAGTATCGTCGATGAGCGCCCAGATATCGTGTTACTCGACTGGATGCTACCCGGTGGTAGTGGTATCGAACTGCTGAGGCGCCTCAAGCGGGATGACAATACCCTGGATCTACCGGTTATCATGCTCACAGCGAAAACAACTCAGGACAATATGATTCAGGGGCTGGATGTAGGTGCTGATGATTACATCACCAAGCCGTTTGCCCCGCGCGAGTTGATTGCCAGAGTACAAGCCTTATTGCGTCGCTCCGGAGGGGGCGGGCCGGGTGCGCGTATTGAAGTACTGGATCTTATGTTGGACAGCGATAGTCAACGAGTTTACATCGGCGGTGAAGCGGTAAGTATGGGGCCGACTGAATACAAGTTGTTATATTTTTTTATGACACACCCCGAACGTGCATTTACCAGAGAGCAGCTGCTGGATAGGGTCTGGGGAACCAATGTATACGTTGAAGAGCGGACAGTTGATGTCCATATCCGCCGCCTGCGACGGGCATTGCAATCGCCGGTAGCCAACTGCAGCGAATTTGTGCAGACAGTTCGCGGTACGGGTTATCGTTTCTCCAGTTCGGAAAATACATAGCCGTGAAGGCGTCCAAAATATGGCTGGCGGAGGTCAGACGGGTTCTGTTGCTTCTTGGCCTGGCGATATTGGTTGGTAGCTTTGTAAATCGATCACTCCTTTTTCTCACCATAGCTTTAATCGCCATACTTTCACACTGGCTATTGCAGTTGTGGCGCATTCAGGAGTGGCTCAGCCAACCCGAAACAACTCCCCCTGAAGGACACGGTATCTGGGGCGATATCTTCGACCGCATTTACCATCTCAGGCGCAAGGAAAAGGAAGGTCGGGCGCAGCTGCAAGCTACCGTTGATTACTTACGCGACTCTTTTGCCTCGATGCGAGATGGTACTGTGATGGTGGACGAAACAGGCGCTATACAATGGAGTAACGCTGCTGCGAAGGTGCTCTTGGGATTGCGCTATCCCGAGGACCGTGGACAGGCACTACTGAATTTGGTGCGAATACCCGAATTTCATCGCTATTTTCGAGCAGCGGATTACAGTTCTGGGCTGCTGATAAACGTCGGTGCGGAAGCGGATTTGTTCTTGCAGATTGATGTAAGCCACTTCGGAGAGGGCGACCGCCTTATTTTTGCGCGAGACGTTACTGATATCACCCGTATGGAGCAAATGCGCAGAGATTTTGTAGGCAATGTTTCACATGAGCTGCGCACGCCGCTGACGGTGATTTCAGGCTACCTGGACACCATGTTGGATAACACGCAGGGAATTGACCCAAAATTTATCAAGCCTCTCAAACAAATGTCAGAACAGTCAGAGCGGATGGAGAGCTTGCTCAAAGATCTGCTTTGGCTTTCTCGTATTGAAAGCGTACACGATATCGAAAAACATGAGCCTATTAGCGTGCGTGGCATTCTTGAAGAAATGCGCGAGGAATTGTCAAACACCCATTCCCAGTGTCCCATTGATCTTGTCATTGATTCTGAGACACAGATTCTGGGCGACTACCGAGAATTGAATAGTGCAATCTCAAATTTGATCTTAAACGCCATAAAGTACAGCGAAGAGGGGGCCACAGTAACGGTCAAGTGGTATCGGCAGGACCAGCAATGCATATTATCGGTGATAGACACCGGCCAAGGTATCGCAGCCACACATTTGCCACGTTTGACGGAACGTTTTTATCGAGTGGATGATAGCAGGTCCTCGGCAACCGGGGGCACTGGGTTGGGTCTGGCGATCGTTAAACACGTCGCTATGGCCCACAGCGCCCAACTCAAAATCGAAAGCGTGCTGTCCGTGGGCAGTAACTTTAGCCTGGTTTTTCCTGCAGAGGCGCTGTGTGAGGCCGACGCGTCAAATTAATCGTGTGTCGCCGTAAAGTTGTCACAATCTTGTCACATTTCATCGTTATTGTGGTTCCAAATTCAGCCAACGGGGCACTAGAACTACAATGAAAATCACTTCTATGTTGAAAGTCACAGGCGCGGTAGTCGGATTGGGGCTCGCGCCACTTAGCTGGTCGGCGGAGACGGAATCCGGTCTCACCGACTATAAAAGCGCTGCTGGCGTATCGGGAAACCTCTCCAGTATTGGATCAGATACCCTTGCCAACCTTATGACTCTCTGGGCAGAAGAATTCAAGCGAGCCTACCCAAACGTCAATATTCAAATACAGGCAGCGGGCTCTTCGACAGCGCCACCGGCGCTTACTGAGGGCACCTCCAACCTCGGACCCATGAGCCGCAAAATGAAAGACAAGGAACTCGAGGCATTTGAAAGCCGCTATGGCTACAAACCGACAGCTGTCCCGGTAGCAATCGATGCCCTGGCTGTATACGTGCACAAGGATAACCCCATCAGCGGCATGAGCATTGCCGATGTGGATGCCATTTTTTCCAGCACGCGCAAGTGCGGTGGGCCCAGTGATATAGCCAGCTGGGGTGATTTGGATCTTCCTGGAGCCTGGCAACCGCGTGATATCCAGATATTTGGACGCAACTCCGTCTCAGGAACCTACGGCTATTTTAAGAGTAAGGCGCTGTGCAAGGGTGACTTCAAAAATACTGTAAACGAGCAGCCAGGAAGTGCCTCGGTGGTACAGTCTGTATCAACCTCAATCAATGGAATAGGCTACTCAGGCATTGGCTATAAAACGTCAAGTGTTAAGGCGGTGCCACTGAGTAAAATTCCCGGCGAAGCGGTTGTTGCGGCAACACCTGAAAATGCGGTTGATGGCAGCTACCCACTGTCCAGATTCCTGTACGTATACATCAACAAGGCTCCGAATAAGGCGTTATCACCTCTGGAGCGGGAATTTATCAAACTCGTATACTCACAACAGGGACAGGATGTGGTGGTGAAAGACGGTTATATTCCCCTTCCAGCCTCTGTTATAGAACGCATGAGCACTACTTTGGACCTCTGAATCCAGGTACAGGTACATAAATATCAAGTCGCCCCGGGGGCGGCTTGATTGCATTTGGTTTTTAAGTTTGATAACTCAAGAGTGAAACCCTTGTCCGAATTAGCACAGCAAATTCCGTCTTACTCTCCGGCCCTGCGGCGGTTTAAAGATCGTCTGGCCACCGCCACGATTACCGCTGGTGGTGCCGGTGTATTGTTCGCCATTTTGCTTATCTTCTTCTACCTGATGTATGAAGTACTGCCGCTTTTTGACAATGCTCAGGTTACCGAATCATCGCAGTACCAGTGGTCAGCCCAGGGGCTTCCACTTTATATCGCTATGGAGGAACAGGGTGAGGTAGGGCTGGCGATCGGCACCGACCACGGATATTTTTTTGATATTGATAGTGGTTCTATCGGGGATCGCGTTCCATTGGGCGATATCACAGATCGTGTGACTGCAGTGGCGCCGGAAAGTGCAGAGAGTATATTGCTGGCGGTCGGACACAATACTGGCAAGGTCAGCCTGTTAAAGCACAGCTATTTGCTGAGCTATCCAGGTAACGAACGTCTTATCACGCCGCGGGTAGAGATACCGTATCCGGATCAACGCTTCAGTTTCGGCAATAGCCCAATTGAGAAATTGGCAGTTCGCGATTCCGAAGGCGCCCTTGTTCTTGTCGGGCAGAGCGCCGGCGGCAAGCTGATGGTTCAGCGATACAACAAGGAAATTGATTTTTTAAGCGAAGAAATGACGCTGGAACAGGAGAATCTTGTACTGCCTCAACTCAACGATAACTTTGAAGCAATCTACGTCGGTATTGATCAGCGCTGGCTTTACCTGCTGGGAAAATCCGGAAACTATACGATCATCGATCTGAAGCAGACCGATGAAAATCAAACGTTGCGTGTCGCCGAGCGAGGCAATTTGTTCAACAAGGGCGGGCAACTTGCCAGCAGTAAAATGCTCCTCGGGGGCATCTCGTTATTGGCCGCGTCGGACAAGGGTGAACTGGTCCAGTTTTTCATGGCTCGAGAGGATGATAAAGATACGCTAGCAAGAGTGCGATCGTTTGAAACGGGCGATACAACGATTACTGCTTTGATCCCAGAGCATCGCCGCAAGGGGTTTTTAGCGCTAGGGAGTAAGGGACAGCTGCAGATTTACCACAGCACTGCACACCGAACACTGCTGAGCGAACAATTGGCGAGTGGGGTATCACCCGTTAATTCTGCCATTTCTCCCAGGGGCAACAAGCTCCTGCTGATCAATGCAGATGGCTCAGCCAATGCCTGGCATATCGACAATGAGCATCCCGATATATCCTGGTCGGCACTGTGGCAGAAAGTCTGGTATGAAAGTTATGAAGAGCCCGCGTATGTGTGGCAGTCCTCAGCTTCAGACAACGATTTTGAGCCCAAATACAGTTTTTCTCCACTGGCTTTTGGTACGCTCAAAGCCGCGTTTTATACCATGTTAATTGCTGCCCCTTTGGGTATTTGTGGGGCTATATATACCGCGTACTTTATGGCGCCTGCACTGCGCCGCAAAGTCAAACCGCTGATTGAGTTAATGGAAGCGCTGCCCACTGTTATCCTCGGGTTTCTGGCTGGACTTTGGTTGGCACCTTTTGTTGAGAATTATCTAACCGGTGTTTTTGCAGTTTTGCTTATAGTCCCAGTCGGCGTACTGGCGTTTGCATTTGCCTGGTCGCGATTGCCCATATCTTTCCGCGGTCGTGTTCCTGACGGCTGGCATGCCGCGATTCTTATCCCGGTAATTATGCTGCTTGCGTATCTATCTTTTGCCGGCAACGACAGCCTTGAATTGTTTTTGTTCGACGGCGATATGAGGGTGTGGATTACCTCGGAGCTGGGCATATCTTTCGACCAACGCAATGCTTTAATTGTGGGTATCGCTATGGGCATGGCTGTTATCCCGACAATTTTTTCCATTACAGAAGATGCCATTTTTGCCGTCCCACGCCATTTGACCTACGGCAGCCTGGCTCTGGGTGCTACTTCCTGGCAGACGCTGGTTGGGGTGGTAATGCCAACAGCCAGCCCGGGGATTTTCTCTGCCCTGATGATTGGCATGGGCCGAGCAGTGGGCGAAACAATGATTGTGCTTATGGCAACTGGTAATACGCCAATAATGGATGCCAATATTTTCGAAGGAATGAGAACCCTGGCTGCCAATATCGCCGTTGAAGTACCCGAAGCAGAAGTGGACAGCACTCACTATCGTGTGCTCTTCCTCGCTGCTTTTGTGTTATTTCTTTTTACCTTTGTCGTTAACACTATCGCCGAGCTGGTACGCCAGCGTTTGCGTATAAAATACGGTTCACTGTAATGACACAATCAGTTTCTCAAGGTCTTCACTCGTCAGATAACAAGAGCGTAAAGGCTTGGTTTAAAAGTGGCGAGCCAATGATCTGGGCCAACGCGGCTGCGGTTAGCATCAGTTTGATTGCGGTCGTGGGTTTGATATCGCTGTTAGCGGTTCGCGGCTTTGGCCATTTCTGGCCTGCCGATGTGCTGTCAACACAGATTAGTTATCAGGGAGACAGTAGGGCACTTTTGGGCGAAGTTGTCGAGGAAGTCGAAGTTTCTGCTGAGCAACTCAGAGACGCCGGTATTGAATTGAAAGGCACCAGCGACTTTTTTTTGCGCAGTCTAATGAAGCAAGGCAACCGTGATTTTCTGGGCAACGACTTTCTGTGGCTGATTGACGAGCAGCTCTCAGCCAAGACCTATCCACTCGATGCCATGACAGTGGAGCGTCTCGAGTGGGGCAATTTCTATGGCTATTTGAGAACGGTAATCGTTGACGGAAAAGTTGTTGCGGATGCGTCCGGGAACGAAGCAGAAGCCTGGGCGGCGTTCAATGAGCTTATCGAACAAACGACCTCTGTGCGGGAAGAGATCAACCATCTCGAACGTATAGAGATCGGCAGAATCAATTATGCGCTGGAGAGCCTGCGCCTCGAAGAACGTTCACTCGAACTGGCTGATTCGCTCAGTATCACTGAGCAGGCACGACTGGCCGAAGAGCGCGCGATACTCAATGCACAGTATAGCGAGCTACAGCAGTCTTTATATGCTCTTTATGACAGTATCGCCAACCACAATTACACCGCAGAGTTGGCAGGCGGGCGGCTGGTCACTCTACCGCTTGCCAAGGTTGTTCGGGCCTTTCAGCCCAACAGTATGACGTTGCCTGACAAGGCGATGATGTATTTTGAAAAGCTTGTAGAATTTTTAACGGAACAGCCAAGAGAGGCAAATACAGAAGGTGGGGTGTTTCCCGCTATTTTCGGCACCGTTATGATGGTGCTGTTAATGTCTATCATGGTTACACCTTTTGGTGTTGTGGCCGCGGTGTATTTAAGAGAATACGCGAAACAGGGTTTTGTCACTCGTGCAATTCGGATTGCGGTAAACAACTTAGCTGGTGTTCCCTCTATTGTTTACGGAGTTTTTGGCCTGGGGTTCTTTATTTATTTTGTTGGTGGAGAGCTGGATCAGGTGTTTTTTACGGCAGCGCTACCCAGTCCAACCTTTGGTACCCCAGGCCTGATGTGGGCATCTCTTACCTTGGCATTACTGACGCTTCCGGTTGTTATTGTCGCGACAGAGGAGGGTTTGGCCAGAATTCCCAAATCCCTTCGTGAAGGTAGTCTGGCACTGGGCGCGACCCGGGCAGAGACGCTTTGGCGGGTGGTATTGCCTATGGCAAGCCCGGCCATGATGACTGGGCTGATATTGGCCGTGGCACGTGCTGCCGGTGAAGTGGCCCCGCTGATGCTTGTAGGTGTCGTAAAACTTGCCCCAACATTGCCGGTGGATGGAAATTACCCGTTTATTCATCTTGATCAAAAGTTCATGCACTTGGGCTTCCATATTTATGACGTGGGTTTTCAAAGCCCGAACGTGGAAGCCGCCAGACCGCTTGTCTATGCCACCGCATTGTTGCTGGTAATCATCATCGCTTTATTGAATTTTTCCGCGGTCGCGTTGCGTAATCGGCTACGAGAACGTTACAAATCATTAGAAAGTTAAATCAGCTCGCGCTGAAACCGGGACAAAAAGACCATGCAAAGTCATGCTATTGATATACAAGCCCTGAATCGACCCAGTACTGTCGATGTACAACCGCCAGAGACCTGTCTCACTGTGGATCAGTTGCAGTTGTTCTATAATTCAGATTCCCAGGCATTGCAGGACATCAAGTTAGAGGTGCCAAAAAAACGCGTCACCGCCTTTATTGGGCCAAGCGGATGTGGGAAATCCAGCCTGTTACGCTGTTTCAATCGCATGAACGATCTGGTTGATGGCTGCCGTGTCGAAGGTCGGATTTTACTTGAAGGGGAAGACATCTATGCGCCCGGGGTCGACGTGGCCAGTCTTCGTCGGCGCATTGGTATGGTGTTCCAAAAGCCAAACCCATTTCCTAAATCCATTTACGAAAACGTTGCCTACGGACTTCGTATACAAGGTATAAATAAAAAACGGGTACTGGATGAAGTGGTTGAGAAATCGCTTCGATCTGCCGCGCTTTGGGATGAAGTAAAAGACCGCCTCGATGAAAGTGCTCTGGGTTTGTCGGGTGGCCAGCAACAACGTTTAGTTATTGCGAGGACCATTGCCGTAGAACCAGAGGTGTTGTTGCTCGATGAGCCAGCATCCGCGCTCGATCCTATTTCAACCTTGAAAATTGAGGAGCTGATTTATGAGCTGAAATCTCGTTATACAATCCTCATTGTTACGCACAACATGCAACAGGCGGCTCGAGTTTCAGATATGACAGCATTCATGTATATGGGCAAGCTCATAGAATATGACAATACTGACAGGCTATTTACCAACCCCGGACAGAAGCAGACAGAAGACTATATAACCGGCCGATACGGTTAAAGGATAGCAATCATGTTGAATCAAGACAGTTATAAACAACATATCTCCGCGCAGTTCAATGCGGAGCTCGAGGCTGTAAAAAATCACCTACTTAAAATGGGCGGGAGAGTCGAACAACAGTTAGCTGCAGCAGTTGAAGCTCTGGTGAAAATGGATAGTGGCGAGGCCGGCAAGGTGATCGCGCTGGACAGAGAAGTCAATAAGATGGAGATGAGCATAGACGACGAATGCGCACGAATTCTTGCCAGACGACAACCTGCTGCCAGCGATCTGCGACTGGTTCTGGCGGTGGCGAGAGTGATTACAGATCTTGAGCGTATTGGAGATGAGGCATCGAAAATTGCCCGCCAGGCGATAAAACTGAGCGAGGAGGGGGCCTCTCCCAGTAATTTTGTTGAAATACGCCACATCGGCGTTCATGTATCTGAAATGTTACGCAAATCACTGGATGCATTCACCCGGCTGGACGTTGATACAGCAGTAGAAGTCGTGCAACAGGACAGTCAGGTCGACAAGGAATACGGCAGTGCTATGCGCTCTTTAGTGACCTTCATGATGGAAGATCCTCGGATGATCACCTCCGTGTTGAATGAAATGTGGGCACTGCGCAGCCTTGAGCGAGTGGGTGACCACGCAGCGAATATCGCCGAGCATGTAATCTATCTGGTTCGAGGCCTCGATGTGAGGCATGTAGCTCTGGATGAGTTGATTTCCAAGGTAGAGGAGTCTGAGCACGATCAGGAATAGGGGAATGGCACTTACTTAGTCGTAATGTAGACTCCACCTCCGCAGTTCCCGTCTGTCTCTACCCCCTTTGGTTGGAACCCCACGCCCTCAGGGGGTAGAGACAGACGGGAACTGCTACCCGTACCTTATCCTGTAGGATTGGCTCGTTGCTAGCGGTCCCTGGATCTCGACATGCCCTGAGGGCGTGGGGTTCCAACCGAAGGGTATGTCGAGATCCAGGGGACGCGGGACAGTCGCCTCGAACTAAAGTAAGTGCCATTCGGAATAGGAGTATTTCAAATATAATCAGCGTCATATAACTGTCATATCTGGGTAATATAATTACTGGAGTTCTTGATAAAGCGGCATCAAAGCATGCCGCACTTGATCTAAACGCCGATAAGTTGCGGTATTCTTTTTTTGTGGAGACTGAAAGATGAAACGAGCTATTTCTATAGCGGTAACAACAGCTGTTTTGGGGAGCACACCGGCATTCGCGACCATCAGTGACGACGATTTCGCCAAGCTGAAGGCCGACTTTGCGGCAATGGCGCAGCGCTTGAACGCCCTGGAAGCTGAAAATAGCGCATTGCGAGAAATCAGTGACGGCACCGTGTCGGATCTGGAGCTTGCGCAGACGGAACTCACGGATGTTAAAAAGGCTGCGAAAGCCAGTAGCTGGACAGAAACCATCAAATTGAAAGGCGACTTTCGCTACCGCTATGAATCCATTGATGTCGAAGAAGCGAAAACGCGAGAGCGCAACCGCATTCGGGCTCGGGCAGAGTTGTCAGCCAAGCTGGCCAACAATGTGGATGTGGGTATCGGCATCGCCAGCGGTGGTGACGACCCCGTTTCATCCAACCAGACTCTCGGAGGAGGAGGTACCAGCAAAGAACTGAAACTGGACCTTGCTTATGCCAAATGGAACGCCACGGATGAATTGTATTTACAGGCGGGAAAATTCAAAAATCCGCTGTATAAACCCCAAAAAAGTGGACTGTTATGGGATGGCGATTGGCGACCCGAGGGAATTAGTGCCGGCTGGGCGAGCAACCATGTATTTACCTCTTTTTTCGGTAACTGGCTTGAGAGCGACAGCAAGAAAGACAATGATGCATTTTCCTGGGGAGTGCAGGGTGGTTTGAAATTCAACCTTGGGGAGGCCAACTTGACGACTGCGCTAGCCTATTACGACTTTCCTACCAAGGGCAAGCAACCCTATTTTGATGATGAGTTCTTTGGTAATTCCTCAGTTGATGGTGTTTATGAATTCGATTACCAGATGATCGAACTGGGCGCAGACATGGGAATGAATATTTTTCAAATGCCTTTTAGCGTATTTGCAAACTATGTGAAGAACCAGGATGCGGATGACTACGATACTGGGTGGCAGGCGGGCGCCAAAATCGGCAAGGCCAGTACCAAAGGTGGCTGGGAAATCGGCTACCGCTATCAGGATCTAGAGGCAGATGCGGTACTGGGTTTGTTGAGCGACTCTGACTTCGCCGGTGGTGGAACCGATGGCAAGGGGCATATTCTGTCCGGTGCTTACGGTATCAACAAACAATGGAAGCTAGGATTCACCTGGTTTATTGATAACGAAGCGGGGCAAAAAAACCTTGCAGACGAGGGGGGAGCTCTCAACTACGATCGAGTCATGCTCGATACTTCCTTTAAGTTTTAGCAAAGACAATGGAGGTATCGTACCGACAGTGTTTGCATTGTACGAACGCTTCGGTACAATACTGCCGCTGTTCAGGGCTTTGCCTTAAGCAGCACTGTGTCCCCTTCGTCTAGTGGTCCAGGACACTGCCCTTTCACGGCGGTAACAGGGGTTCGAACCCCCTAGGGGACACCACTTTTATTAAAGCCCGGTAACTACCGGGCTTTTTTTATGCCAGAATATAATGGTCCAGTGCAAAGGCATTGGGCGCTGGTTTAGTCGTTATCGGAGTTGACATGAGTCGCTACTGGAGCAAGTTGGTAAATGAGCTTACGCCCTATATTCCCGGGGAGCAGCCCAAACTCGACAATTTAGTCAAACTCAATACCAATGAATGCGCCTATGATCCGTCTCCCAGGGTGATGGAAGCGGTTGCAGCGATACCTTCCTCGCGCCTGAAGCGTTACCCGGATCCCGAGTCCTCTGAGTTGAAAGATGCTTTCGCGACGCTGAATGGCTTAAGCCCAGAACAGGTTTTTCTGGGGAACGGTTCTGACGAAGTGCTTGCCCACGTTTTTCAAGCGTTGTTGTCACATGATTTACCGGTGTGTTTTCCGGATATCAGCTACAGTTTCTATCCCGTATGGTGTGATCTTTATCGCACGCGGTACACCAGCGTGCCTCTGGCCGATGACTTTAGCGTTGATGCTACGGCCTACCCAGCTGCCAATGGGGGCATTATTATCCCCAACCCGAATGCGCCAACGGGGATATTGATGTCGCTGGATGAGATTCGTACGCTGCTATTGGGCAATCAACGCTCTGTCGTCGTTATCGACGAGGCCTATATCGACTTCGGTGGTGACTCTGCGGTAACTTTGATCAATGAATTTGACAACCTGCTGGTTATCCAGACGCTGTCAAAGTCGCGCGCCATGGCCGGCGTTCGTGTCGGCGTCGCTATGGGGCACAGTGATTTAATCGAAGGCCTTGAGCGGGTGAAGAACTCTTTTAACTCTTACCCTTTGTCGGTATTTGCTCAAACAGCCGCTCTGGCATCGCTGCAAGACAGTACTTATTTTGAAGAGTGCTGTGCCAAGGTGATAGCCGGCCGCGAGCGCCTCGCGCAAAAAATGGCCGAATTGGGTTTTGACGTGCTGCCCTCCGGCGCAAACTTTATTTTTGCGAGACACCCACAGCACAATGCCGGTTTGCTTTACGATGGTCTGCGTGACCAGGGGATTATTGTTCGTTACTTCAATAAGCCCCGGATAGAGCAGTTTTTGCGCATTAGTGTCGGCACCGATGAACAGTGTGATGTTCTGCTTGGCGCTCTGCGCGTATTGCTGCGGGTACCTTAAAGCTTTTTCAATACCACGCTGCCGATGCTATAGCCGGCACCAAAGGAGCAAAGCACACCTTGATCTCCACTTTTGAGATCATCGCGGTGCTTGTGAAAGGCGATGACAGAGCCCGCAGAGCTGGTATTGGCGTATTCGTCCAGTATGGTTGGCGCTTCGAGGTCGCTGGCTTCGCGTCCCAATACACGCTTTGCAATCAAGTTGTTCATGCTCAGATTCGCCTGATGCAACCACATTCGCTTAAGATCTGTCGGGGCAATATCCAGCTTTGATAGCTGGGTTGAGATTTGTGTGGCCACCGCCGGACAAACTTCTTTAAAGACTTTGCGGCCCTCCTGAACAAAGAGTTTATCTGCTTTGCCAACCCCTAATTCGTCGCCCCGATTGAGTAAACCGAAATTGTTGCGAATATTATTGGAGTATATGGTCTGCAGCTTGCTGTCCACGATCAAAAATTGCTCGTCAGAAGTGGCAGTATCCGCTCGCTCAATGATAATGGCCGTGCAAACATCGCCGAAAATGAAGTGTGCATCGCGATCGCGAAAATTTAGGTGCCCTGTACAAATTTCGGGATTTAGCACCAGTACACAGCGTGCCGAGCCATTTGCAATGCTATCTCTTGCCTGCTGTATGCCAAACGTGGCTGAGGAGCAGGCTACATTCATATCAAAGCCAAATCCGGTAATGCCCAGAGCGGACTGTACTTCTACTGCCATGGCGGGATAGGCGCGTTGCAGGTTGGAGCAGGCAACGATGACAGAATCGATATCCTGTGCTGTTTTACCCGCTGTTTCCATGGCCTCTCTGGCGGCGATTATCGACATTTCGCACTGTATTGAGTGTTCCTCATTGGGCCGCTCTGCCAACTTCGGTGCCATGCGCTCGGGATCGAGAATACCCTCCTTGTTCATGACATAACGCGCTTTGATTCCCGAGGCTTTTTCGATAAATTCAACAGAGGAGTGATTGAGCTGCTCAACTTCACCGCTTGCAATAGCATCGGCATTGTCGCGGTTGAACGCATCCACATAGGTATTAAAAGCTGTTACCAGTTCCGCATTGCTGATGGACTCTTTGGGCGTATAAAGGCCTGTGCCACTGATTACGATGTCTGTCATGATGGGCCTGATAATCCTTGCTGTATGAGTTGACGGGGCGTAAAAAAGGCCGCAGAGCGGCCTTTTTTACTCTGGAAGCGGAGCTTAACGCTTGTCCATGGGCTTATAATCTCGCTGATCATGCCCGGTGTAGAGTTGGCGTGGCCGTCCTATACGATAGCTACCACTAATCATCTCGTGCCAGTGAGCAATCCAGCCAACGGTGCGTCCGACTGCAAAAATCACGGTAAACATGCTGGTGGGAATACCGATTGCCTTCAGAATAATACCAGAGTAGAAATCCACGTTAGGGTACAGTTTCTTCTCGATAAAATAGCTGTCTTCCAGGGCGATCTGTTCCAGGCGTTTGGCAATTTCCAGCATAGGGTCATTTTCAATGCCCAGTTCTGCCAATACGTCGTCTGCTGCCTCTTTCATCACCTTGGCCCTTGGGTCAAAGTTCTTGTAAACCCTGTGGCCAAAGCCCATCAGGCGGAAGGGGTCATTTTTGTCCTTGGCTTTGGCGACAAATTCATCAATACGTGAAACGTCCCCAATTTCTTCCAGCATTTCCAAAACAGCCTCGTTGGCGCCGCCGTGTGAGGGTCCCCACAGTGCGGCGATACCGGCTGCTATACAGGCAAACGGATTGGCGCCAGAGGAACCGGCGAGACGTACGGTTGAGGTAGACGCATTTTGTTCATGGTCGGCGTGCAAAAGGAATATACGGTCCATTGCCTTGGCGAGAGTCGGGCTGATCTTGCTAGGTTCGCAGGGTGTTCCAAACATCATATGCAGGAAATTCTCTGCATACCCCATATCGTTGTCCGGGTACATGAAGGGTTGCCCGATAGAAAACTTATAGCTCATTGCCGCCAGTGTCGGCATTTTGGCTATCAGGCGGAATGCCGCAACTTGTCGGTGATGCTCATCGCTGATGTCCAGAGAGTCGTGGTAAAAGGCGGACAGAGCGCCTACCACACCGCACATAATAGCCATGGGGTGTGCATCGCGACGAAAACCGTTATAAAAGGTTCTAAGCTGCTCATTCACCATGGTGTGGTTCTTCACGGTGTTTACAAACTTTTCTTTTTCTTCCTTATTAGGTAGCTCTCCGTACAAGAGCAGGTAGCAGGTTTCGAGATAATCCGAATGATCCGCAAGCTGATCTATAGGATAGCCACGGTGCAAAAGCACACCTTTGCCGCCATCTATATAAGTAATTTGTGATTCGCAGGCTGCTGTTGAGACAAATCCCGGATCGTAGGTGAACATGCCCTTGGCCGTCAAACCGCCGACATCAACAACGTCTGGGCCAATCGTGCCAGAGTAAATTGGCAGCTCAATGGCTTCTTCCATACCGTCAATGTTCAGGGTTGCTTTTTTGTCGCTCATAGTAAGGGGCCTACACTGTCTCTAGGTGGGTGGCCAACTATAAAGTTTCGTGAGGTTTTGTCAATTCATCTGAGTCAATTTGACTCCAAATGGCGTCGTACTGCGCTGAAAAACGCCGATACGGATCCCCGGAGATCACCGAACTTAGCAGCAATAGGTTTTTGCGGTTTCTTATTTCGAGCAGAGTTTGTAATTAGTGCCGTAAGTCCTTATAATTTCGCGCGTTTTGTTTCGATCGTCGCCGTTCAGGCAGACGGTCGAAGTTCCGGGCCTCGGCCAATCCGATTAACCGCCTTTAGGCGAAAAACGGTGGTACCCATACTGTGAAAGACAAGCGTCCTGTAAACCTGGACATCGGTACTATGCGGTTACCCTTAACCGCATGGACGTCCATTACTCATCGCGCCTCTGGCGTATTTATCTTTGCCGGTATGGCGGTGCTTCTTTGGGCGCTGGATGCCAGTCTTCAAAGCCCCGAGAGTTTTGCCGAGTTGCAGGACTGCCTGGCCAGTCCTTTCGCCAAGTTTGTCATCTGGGCTATTGTGGCCGGTCTTATCTATCACACGGTGGCAGGTGTGAAGCACCTTATTATGGATATGGGCATTGGTGAGACCTTTGAAGGCGGTACTCTGGGTGCGAAACTTGTTGTGGCAATATCTGCCGTACTAATTCTTCTAGCAGGAGCATGGATATGGTAACTGCCGTTACGAGTATGGGGCGCTCTGGCCTTTACGATTGGCTGATGCAGCGTATAAGTGCTGTCATCCTGCTGGCTTATTTTCTATTTGTTGCCTGTGCTTTGCTCGGCGGCGTTGATTATGTTTCCTGGAAAGCGTTGTATTCGCAAACCTGGGTACGAATTTTTAGTTTGATGGCACTGTTATCGTTGGGCGTACATGCCTGGGTGGGTCTTTGGTCGGTGTTAACGGACTATGTTACAGAGCGCATGATGGGTACCGCGGGCAATATTCTGCGTGTGGTTTTGCAAGTCGTGTGCGGTCTTACAATGTTTACGTACGTAGTCTGGGGCATCCAGATTCTTTGGGGTTATTAAGATATGGCGGCGATTCGAACGATTTCATTTGATGGTGTCATTGTTGGTGGCGGCGGTGCAGGTATGCGCGCAGCGCTGCAATTGGCGCAATCCGGTTACAAGACCGCGGTCATTACCAAGGTGTTTCCTACGCGCTCCCACACGGTATCTGCCCAGGGCGGAATTACCTGCGCAATAGCCAGCGATGACCCAGACGACGACTGGCGCTGGCACATGTATGACACGGTAAAGGGGTCGGATTATATCGGCGACCAGGATGCCATTGAGTATATGTGTAGTGTAGGCCCCGAGGCGATCTACGAGCTTGAGCACATGGGCTTGCCGTTTTCAAGAACGGAAGAGGGCCGCATTTATCAGCGCCCGTTTGGTGGTCAGTCAAAGAACTATGGTGAAGGTGGCCAGGCTGCGCGTACTTGCGCCGCAGCCGATCGTACCGGTCATGCACTACTGCACACGCTTTATCAGGGCAACATGAAAGCCAATACGGTTTTCTTTAACGAGTGGTTTGCCACCGATATCGTTAAAAACCAGGATGGCGTGGTCGTAGGCGTTATCGCAATTTGCATTGAGACTGGCGAAACGGTTTACGTTAAGTCAAAAGCCACCGTTTTTGCCACTGGCGGTGCAGGGCGTATTTACGCTTCTACCACCAATGCGCATATCAATACTGGCGATGGTATCGGCATGGCACTGCGCGCTGGCTACCCTGTTCAGGACATCGAGATGTGGCAGTTTCACCCAACCGGTATTGCCGGTGCAGGTACACTGGTGACAGAAGGTTGTCGCGGGGAAGGTGGTTATCTTGTCAATAAAGATGGTGAACGTTTCATGGAGCGTTACGCGCCCAACGCCAAGGACCTGGCGGGTCGAGACGTTGTAGCCCGCTCTATGGTCAAAGAAATTCTGGAGGGCCGAGGTTGCGGCCCAGAGGGCGATCACTTATTTCTCAAGCTGGACCACCTGGGTGAGGAAGTACTGGAAAGCCGCCTGCCTGGTGTATTGGAACTGTCTCGTACTTTCGCACACGCTGATCCTGTTAAAGAGCCCATTCCGGTTGTTCCGACCTGCCACTACATGATGGGGGGCATACCCACCAACGTTAACGGTCAGGCCCTTTTGGTCGATGCCAACGGTAACGACCAGATTATCCCCGGTTTGTTTGCTTGTGGTGAAGTCGCGTGTGTTTCCGTACACGGCGCTAACCGTCTTGGCGGCAACTCATTGCTGGACCTGGTGGTGTTTGGCCGAGCGTCGGGTATGTTTATCGAAAAAGCCCTGCGCGACGGCATAGTGGCGCGCGATGCCAGCGACAGTGATCTCGAGCAGGCAACGTCGAGGCTCGACAAGCTGAATAATTCTACTGGCGGTGAAAAAGTCGCGGATCTACGCAAAGAGCTGCAGAACACCATGCAGAACAACTTCGGTGTGTTCCGAGATGAAGAGTATATGCAAAAAGGTGTTGAGCAACTGGCAGACCTGCGCGGCCGTATCGAAAATGTAGAGCTGACTGACAAGAGTCAGGTCTACAATACAGCCCGCATCGAAGCGCTGGAATTGCAAAACCTGTTTGAGGTGGCTGAGGCTACGGCCATCACCGCTGAAGAACGCAAGGAGAGTCGCGGTGCTCACGCCCGCGATGACTATCAGGACCGGGACGATGAAAATTGGCTGTGTCACTCGATGTATTACCCCGGTGAAAAGCGGGTGGGTAAGCGGGCAGTGAATTTTGAGCCCAAGACTGTCGATACCTTTCAGCCTAAAGCACGTGTTTATTAAGGGGTATACAAAATATGTTACAAGTTAGCCTTTATCGCTATAACCCTGAAACGGATCAGGAACCCTGGATGCAGGATGTCGAAGTGGACACCGGCGGCAAGGATTTGATGGTGCTGGATGTATTGGAATTAATTAAGGCCCAGGATCCAACAGCCGCTTTCAGGCGATCATGCCGAGAAGGTGTATGTGGCTCGGACGGTCTGAATATGAATGGTAAAAATGGCCTGGCCTGTATTACTCCTCTATCGGAGACCGTCAAGAATAACAAGCTTGTTGTGCGGCCATTGCCAGGGCTGCCGGTGGTGCGCGATCTGGTGGTTGACATGACCATGTTCTATACACAGTACGAAAAAGTGCAGCCCTACCTTCAAAACAACACCCCGGCACCGGCTATTGAGCGTTTGCAGTCTCCCGAGGAACGTGAGAAGTTGGATGGATTGTACGAGTGCATATTGTGCGCATGTTGTTCAACGAGCTGTCCGTCCTTTTGGTGGAATCCCGATCGATTCATTGGTCCGGCAGGCTTGTTGCAGTCATACCGTTTTCTGGCCGACAGCAGAGATACTGCCACTGAGGCGCGTCTGGCGAACCTGGATGACCCGTTCAGCGTTTTTCGTTGCCACGGTATCCAGAATTGCGTCAATGTCTGCCCCAAGGGTTTAAACCCTACAAAGGCGATCGGGCATATACGGAACATGCTTTTGTCTCGCGCGACTTAACATTAATATATTTCCATAAGCTACTGATATTAAACAGCTTAATGAATAACTCTTGGTGTTGCGCTGAGACCGAAGAGCGCGGCGTTGCAGATTGGATACCATTGCCATCGCGTAGCACCGTCAGCACTGCTAGACTCAGGAATTAATTGCCGTAAAATTGGCCACTTAACCCGGAAGGGAAACGATGCAAGATAGTTCAATGGAACGCCTTTGGCGGAGCTCACATATTGCCGGTGGCAATGCCACCTATGTCGAAGACTTATACGAATCCTATCTGATTGACCCCAACGCCGTGCCGGAACAATGGCGAGACTATTTTGACAAACTGCCTCGTGTGGAATCCTCGGTCGCCCAGATTCAGGATGTGCCGCACTCCACCGTACGCGAACGATTCGCGCAAATCAGCAAGATGCGTGTTCGCACCGAAGCTACCGTACAGCAAGATTCCCAGGCCACCGAATACGAACGCAAGCAGGTAAAGGTTGTTCAGCTGATTTCAGCCTATCGGCAGCGCGGACACCAGAAGGCACTGCTCGATCCCCTGGGGCTGGCAGCGCGGGAACACGTGTCTGACCTGGAACTCAATTTCCATGAGCTTTCAATGGCCGATTTGGAGACGGTTTTTCAGACCGGCAGCATGCATATCGGAAAAGCCGATGCGACACTGGGTGAAATCGTAGAATCGCTAGAGCGCACCTACTGCCACACCATTGGCGCCGAGTTCATGCATATCGTTGACACCGAACAACGGCACTGGATTATGCAGCGCATGGAATCCGTGCGTTCAGCGCCGGATTTTGGGCGGGAAGTTCGCATTTTGTTGCTCAGGCGACTGATCAAGGCCGAGGGCCTGGAAAAATCGCTGGGATCGAAGTATCCAGGGACCAAGCGCTTTGGTCTTGAAGGCGGCGAGAGCCTGATTCCAATGTTGTCCGAAATGGTTCAGCGCTGTGGTTCCTATGGCGCCAAGGAAATGGTTATCGGCATGGCCCACCGTGGCCGCCTCAATGTACTGATTAATATTTTTGGCAAAAACCCATCGGAATTATTTGATGAGTTTGAAGGCAAAGTTGAACATGAAAGCTCTGGGGATGTGAAGTACCACCAGGGTTTTTCTTCCAATATTATGACGCCTGGCGGAGAGCTGCACCTGGCTTTGGCGTTTAATCCCTCACACCTGGAAATTGTGTCACCCGTGGTGGAGGGGTCTGTTCGCGCGCGTCAGGACCGCAGGGACGATTCTACAGGTGAGATGGTCGTACCGATTGTGATTCACGGTGATGCGGCATTCGCCGGCCAGGGTGTTGTGATGGAGACATTCCAGATGTCCCAGACACGCGCCTACAAAACCGGTGGAACCATTCACATCGTGCTCAACAATCAGGTGGGCTTTACCACCAGTGTGCGCGAGGATGCCCGCTCAACCGAGTACTGCACAGACATCGCGAAAATGGTTCAGGCGCCGATATTCCATGTCAATGCGGACGACCCTGAAGCGGTATTGTTCGTCACACAGATGGCGGTCGACTTCCGCCATCAGTTCCAGCGCGATGTCGTCATCGACCTGATTTGCTATCGTCGGCGCGGTCATAACGAAGCTGATGAGCCATCGGTCACCCAGCCACTGATGTACCAGAAAATACGCAAGCACAAAACCACGCGAGATATTTACGCTGCGAGATTGATTGGGGAAGACGTATTAACGGCCGAGGAAGACCAGACTCTGGTAGATCGCTATCGCGATTCTCTCGACAGGGGCGAGCCACTGGTCAGCGGCCTGGTCTCTGAACCCAACAAGTCTACTTTTGTAGATTGGTCGCCCTACCTGGGCCACAGGTGGAATATGGAATGCGATACTACTATCGACATTCAAACCCTGCAGGCTCTGGCGCACGATACTAACAGCATGCCAGATAATCTCCCGCTGCAAAGGCAGGTAGCAAAAATCCTTGAAGATCGGCGCAAAATGGCGGCGGGCGCCATGCCCTTGAACTGGGGCTTCGCCGAAACCCTGGCATACGCGACGATACTCAAAGACGGTTTTCCAATCCGCTTCACAGGCCAGGATATTGGTCGCGGCACCTTTTCACACCGCCACGCCGTTCTACATAATCAAAAGGATGAGTCTACCTACATTCCGTTACAACATATCAGTGACGAGCAGGGGACGTTTACTATTCATGATTCCCTGTTGTCTGAAGAGGCAGTGCTGGCCTTTGAATACGGTTATGCGACGACCTCTCCCCAGGGCATGGTAATTTGGGAAGCGCAGTTTGGCGATTTTTCCAATGGTGCCCAGGTAGTCATAGACCAATTTATCACCAGTGGTGAACACAAGTGGTCCAGGGTTTGTGGGCTTACCATGCTGCTGCCGCACGGCTATGAGGGCCAGGGCCCTGAACATTCCTCCGCGAGACTGGAACGGTTTTTACAATTATCCGCCGAGCACAATATTCAGGTGTGTGTGCCTACAACGCCAGCACAGGTTTACCACATGCTGCGTCGCCAGGGTGTTCGGCCCTTACGCAAACCCCTGATCGTAATGTCGCCAAAGAGTTTGCTGCGGCATAAGGAGGCGATTTCGACTATTGAAGACCTTGCTCAGGGCCGTTTTCACAACGTGCTCGACGAGACGGATGATCTCGACAAGGACAAGGTAAGCCGGATCATTCTGTGCAGCGGCAAGGTGTATTATGACCTGCGTGCGGCGAGACGTGAGCGAGAAATAGACGACATAGCCATCTTGCGGCTGGAGCAACTGTACCCGTTTCCCGAAGCCGAATTGCGCCAGATCTTGAGTCATTATCCCAATGTCAAAGATGCAATCTGGTGCCAGGAAGAGCCCATGAATCAGGGTGCCTGGTATTCCAGCCAGCACCATATGCGAAGAGTATTTCACAGCCATAACAAAGATATATACCTGCAGTATGTAGGCCGCGACGCTTCCGCAGCGCCCGCAGCCGGTTATATGGCCTTGCACCTGGCGCAACAAAACACATTTATCGACGAAGCTCTGGCTCCCCTTGGTTCCTGAGCGAATAATAAAAACTGGCATTTCACAAAGGAAAAGAAATGGCGACTAAAATAAAGGCACCCGCATTTCCCGAATCTGTAGCAGATGGAGAAATTGCGACCTGGCACAAACAAGAAGGCGAGGCCGTAACTCGCGATGAGCTAATTGTCGAGATAGAAACCGACAAGGTTGTCATGGAGGTTTTGGCACCTGAAGACGGTGTAATAACCGCTATTCACGCCGCCGAAGGTGCGGTCATTGAAAGCGAACAGCTATTGGCAACACTGGAACCCGGTGCAGTTGCCAGTACTGGCAGCAGTGCCGATACCTCTGTCGAAAGTTCTGAGGTTGCGCCTAGCAGTGGTTCCCAGGAAGATTTAGCTGCGCTTTTGGGCCCGGCTGCTCGCCAGTTGGTAGACGAGCACAAACTCGATATCAATCTGATCAGTGGCACGGGTAAGAACGGCCGGATCACCAAAGAAGATATTCTCAAATATTTGAAAGACGCACCTGCGAAAGCCGCACAGCTTAAACCCCCGGCTCCGGCTGCTGCCGCAAAGCAAGCTGTTGGACTGTCCAGTGAGCGCATTGAAAAACGCGTGCCAATGACCAGAATGCGCGTCAAGATTGCCGAACGTCTACTGGAAGCTAGCCAGCAAACGGCAATGCTCACAACGTTCAATGAAGTCAATATGGCGCCCGTAATGGCGCTGAGAAGCAAGTACAAAGAGCAGTTTCAAAACACCCACAACGGAACACGCCTCGGTTTCATGGGTTTCTTTGTCAAGGCCGCCTGCGAAGCGCTAAAGCGGTTCCCCGAGGTCAATGCCTCAATAGATGGTAACGATGTTGTTTATCACGGTTATCAGGATATTGGGGTCGCGGTATCAACAGACGGTGGTTTGGTTGTGCCGGTGATGCGAGACGCCGATTTCATGAGCCTTGCCGATGTGGAAGCCCAGGTGCGAGACTTTGGTCTGCGGGCGCGTGACAACAAACTTACAATAGACGATATGACTGGCGGTACTTTCACAGTAACCAACGGTGGCGTATTTGGTTCGCTTATGTCGACGCCGATACTCAATCCGCCGCAAACCGGAATTTTAGGGATGCATAAGATTCAAGAGCGTCCCATGGCTATTGATGGACAGGTAGTCATCTTGCCCATGATGTACCTGGCTCTGTCATATGATCATCGCTTAATCGATGGCAAAACCGCGGTCAGTTTCCTGGTTGCGATTAAAGACCTTATTGAGGATCCAGCGCGGATTTTGCTGCAGTTATAAGTAAACCGCGCCTGCTTGTTCATGTAGCATTTGGAAAAAATTATGTCTGATAAATTTGATGTCGTAGTAATCGGTTCTGGCCCCGCTGGCTATGTCGCGGCAATAAAAGCAGCACAGTTAGGCCTCTCTACGGCCTGTGTCGAGCAATGGCTGGACGACAAGAGCAATATCAAGCTAGGCGGCACTTGTCTGAACGTGGGGTGCATTCCCTCTAAAGCACTGCTGGATAGTAGCCAGAAGTTTGCCGAGGCCCGCGATCACTTTGCGGTGCACGGTATCTCGATAAACACTCCAACTATGGATGTGCCGGCAATGCTTGCCCGCAAAGACAAAATCGTCGGGCAGTTAACCGGCGGCATCGCCGGTCTGTTCAAGCACAACGGCGTTACAGCAATCTCTGGCACCGGCAAGGTTCTGGCTGGCGCTAATGTAGAAGTAACCGATAACGATGGCAACGTTTCGATCGTTGAAGCCGGCAATGTCATCATTGCCGCAGGGTCGGTACCAGTGTCCATTCCACCGGCGCCTATCGACGGTGAATTAATCGTCGATTCAACAGGTGCACTTGAGTTTACCGAGATACCCGGCAAGCTGGGTGTTATTGGTGCGGGAGTCATAGGCCTTGAGTTGGGCAGTGTGTGGGCGCGTTTGGGCTCTGAAGTTGTTGTATTGGAAGCGCTCGATGAGTTTCTGCCAATGATGGACATGCAAATTAGCAAGGAAACCGCAAAAATTCTCAAAAAGCAGGGCCTGGATATACGCATGGGAGCTCGCGTTACCAACGCGGAAACAGCCAAAGGCAAAGTGAATGTTTCCTTTAGTACGGCTGACGGTGATCACGTAGAGCAGTTTGACAAGCTCATTGTTGCGGTGGGCCGTAAGCCCCGTAGCGAAGAGTTGCTCGCCTCTGACAGCGGTGTGACCCTGGACGAACGAGGTTTCATCTTCGTTAATGATTACTGTGAAACAGAAGCGCCACATGTTTATGCAGTTGGCGATGTTGTGCGCGGCCCCATGCTGGCACACAAGGGATCGGAAGAGGGTGTAATGGTGGCCGAGCGTATCGCTGGCAAACCTGCCCAAATGAACTACGATTGTATTCCATCGGTGATTTATACCCACCCCGAAGTCGCTGCGGTGGGCAAAACCGAACAACAGCTTAAAGCCGACGGCGTGGCGTTCAAAGCGGGGGTATTTCCCTTTGTCGCCAGTGGACGAGCGCTGGCAGCCAATGATTCCGATGGCATGGTAAAGTTGATTGCCGACGCAGAAACTGACCGTATCCTGGGTTGCCATATTGTCGGCCCCAGTGCTGCTGATCTGGTGCAACAGGTGGTTATTGCGATGGAGTTTGGATCCAGCGCGGAAGATCTTGCGCTTACGGTTTTTGGCCATCCAACTTTGTCCGAAGCGGTTCACGAAGCTGCACTGGCAGTTGATGGTCACGCGATACACATAGCAAACCGCAAGAAACGGAAATAGAATCCGCCCGGCTGCGTAAGATAATAGAAATCGCCGACGCTGTTGGGTATCGAGCCGGTCATAAGAAGACAATAGTCTCCTTTGGCCATTCATGTAAGTTAACATCGAAATAGAACGGAACAGAGCATGAACCTTCATGAGTATCAGGGCAAACAATTGTTCGCAGAATACGGGCTGCCAGTCTCCAAAGGCTATGCGGTAGACACTCCACAGGAAGCGGCTGAAGCGGCTACCAGAATCGGCGGTGATACGTGGGTTGTAAAAGCCCAGGTACACGCGGGTGGTCGCGGTAAAGCTGGCGGCGTAAAACTGGTTAAAACCAAAGACGAGATCCGTGATTTCGCCACCCAGTGGCTTGGTAAAAACCTGGTGACCTACCAGACCGATGAAGGTGGCCAACCGGTCACCAAGATTCTTGTTGAAACCTGTACAGACATCGCCGAAGAGCTCTATCTTGGCGCTGTAGTCGATCGAGCATCGCGACGGATTGTCTTTATGGCTTCCACCGAAGGTGGTGTTGAGATTGAGAAAGTAGCTGAGGAAACGCCGGATAAGATTTTGCGTGCCATTATCGACCCTCTGGTAGGTGCTCAGCCCTACCAAGGCAGAGAGCTCGCCTTCAAGCTAGGCCTCAAGGGTGTGCAGATCAAGCAGTTCGTTAAGATCTTCCTGGGCCTGGCTAAAATGTTTGAAGAAAAGGATCTCGCGCTGATCGAAATTAATCCGTTGGTCATTACGGACGAAGGAAATTTGCACTGCCTGGATGCCAAATTGGGCGTTGACGGCAATGCGCTGTACCGTCAACCGGCGTTACGCGAAATGCATGACCCCTCGCAAGAAGACGAACGCGAATCACACGCTGCACAATGGGAGCTAAATTACGTCGCTCTGGATGGCAACATAGGGTGCATGGTAAATGGCGCGGGACTGGCCATGGGAACTATGGACATTGTGGCGCTACACGGCGGTTTCCCAGCCAACTTCCTCGATGTTGGCGGTGGTGCTACCAAGGAGCGCGTTTCGGAAGCGTTTAAGATCATCTTGTCTGATGACAAGGTAAAAGCCGTTTTGATCAATATCTTTGGTGGAATCGTGCGCTGCGACCTTATTGCAGAAGGCGTGATTGGTGCTGTTCAGGAGATCGGTGTTGAAGTTCCTGTGGTTGTTCGCCTGGAAGGAAATAACGCTGAATTGGGCCGAAAAGTGTTGGCCGACAGTGGATTGAATATTATTGCCGCAACCAGCCTTACTGATGCTGCAGAACAGGCAGTTAAAGCAGCAGGAGGTGCAGCGTAATGAGTATTTTAATCGACAAAAACACCAAGGTCATTTGCCAGGGTTTTACCGGTTCACAGGGTACATTTCACTCTGAGCAAGCTATCGAATACGGTACAAAAATGGTCGGTGGTGTTACCCCGGGTAAAGGCGGTCAGGAACATCTGGGGCTGCCGGTATTTAATACCGTTTCCGAGGCTGTAGCGGCCACAGGAGCCGACGCTTCAGTGATATACGTGCCAGCACCTTTCTGTAAGGATTCTATCCTGGAAGCGGCGAACGGCGGCATAAAGCTAATTGTATGTATCACCGAAGGGATTCCTACCCTGGATATGCTTGAAGCCAAAGTGGTATGTGATCAACTAGGTGTCCGGCTTATCGGGCCAAACTGCCCAGGTGTTATTACACCGGGTGAATGTAAAATCGGCATCATGCCCGGACACATTCATTTGCCTGGTAAGGTTGGCATTGTTTCGCGTTCAGGGACATTGACCTATGAGGCGGTAAAACAAACCACTGACGCTGGATACGGGCAGTCTACCTGCGTAGGCATCGGTGGCGACCCGATTCCAGGATCAAACTTCATCGATATTCTTGAGATGTTTCAAAATGATCCAGCCACTGAGGCGATTGTGATGATTGGCGAAATCGGCGGGACGGCTGAAGAAGAAGCTGCTGCTTACATCAAGGCAAACGTGACCAAGCCAGTGGTTTCCTATATAGCCGGTGTCACCGCACCAAAAGGTAAGCGCATGGGCCACGCCGGTGCCATCATCTCTGGAGGCAAAGGTACAGCGGACGAAAAATTTGCCGCTCTTGAGGATGCTGGTGTAAAAACGGTGCGATCTCTGGCACAAATTGGTGACGGACTTGCTGAGATTACCGGCTGGTAGCAATCAGCCGTAACAAAAAGTACCCAGGCCCGCTTTCCGCGGGCCTTTTTTTGTCCGGATTTCAGCGAATCTGGACGTTCTTTAGCACCATACGGGGTTGAAAAACAAGGGCCCAACCCCATATCTGTTCTTCAGAGATATCAATACCTACATCGAACCACCTGAATTTTCGAGGACACTATGAACGCAGAAGTAAAAAAAGAAACAATGGGCTTTCAGACCGAAGCGAAACAACTGCTTCACCTGATGATTCACTCGCTTTATAGCAGCAAGGAAATCTTCTTGCGAGAGCTGATTTCCAATGCCTCAGATGCTATTGATAAGCTGCGTTTTTCGGCGCTGGCAGATGATAGTTTGCTGGAAGGGCAGGGCGACTATCAGATACAGGTAGACGTCGATAAAGATGCTAACACCATTACAATCAGCGATAACGGTGTGGGCATGAACCGTGAAGAGGTCATTGAAAACCTTGGGACTATAGCAAAATCGGGCACAGCGGCATTTTTGGCGACCTTAACCGGTGACGAGCAAAAAGACTCGCAACTCATTGGCCAATTTGGCGTCGGGTTTTATTCCGGGTTTATTGTTGCCGAGTCTATGGAAGTGCATACTCGCAAAGCCGGAGCCAGTGCTGAAGAAGGGGTTTTGTGGGAGTCCCACGGTGAGGCTGAATTCTCTATAGACAGCAAAACCAAGGAGACGCGCGGTACCTCAATAGTTTTACACCTGAAGTCTGATAGTAGTGAATTTGCGGATGACTTTCGTGTTCGCAGCGTTATCAAAAAATACTCAGATCATATTTCAGTACCGGTAATGATGATCAAGCCGCCTGCACCGCCTGCAGAGGGTGAGGAAGCCCAAGACACCCCTGCTATCGAATATGAGGCAGTTAATGCTGCAACCGCACTTTGGACAAGGTCTCGTTCCGAGGTTAGCGATGACGAATATCACGAGTTTTATAAACATGTATCGCATGATTTCCAGGAACCTCTGAACTGGAGCCACAACAAGGTAGAAGGCAAACTCGAATACACCAGTTTGTTATATCTGCCAAAACAAGCGCCATTTGACATGTGGAACCGGGACGTTGCCCGAGGCCTTAAGCTCTATGTTCAACGCACTTTCATCATGGATGAGGCAGAGCAGTTTCTCCCCAGTTACTTACGCTTTGTAAAGGGTGTGGTCGACTCCAACGATTTGTCACTGAATGTATCCCGGGAAATTTTGCAGCAGGATCCTGCGGTAGATTCCATGCGCAGCGCACTAACCAAACGTGTTTTGGACATGCTCAACAAGCTTGCCAAAGCTGAGGGAGATGATTACGCGCATTTCTGGAAAGAGTTTGGCCAGGTGTTAAAAGAAGGGCCTGCCGAAGACTTCGCCAACAAAGAAAAGGTCGCCAAGTTGCTGCGATTCAGTACCACGCATACAGACGTCGAAGCGCAGGATCAATCGCTGGAAGACTATCTTTCCCGCATGCAAGAAAATCAGGAAAAAATCTACTATGTGGTAGCTGAGAATTTCAAGACCGCAAAAAGTAGCCCTCACCTGGAAGTATTCCGAAAAAAAGGCATCGAAGTTTTGTTGCTGACCGATCGTGTAGACGACTGGTTGATGAATCACCTGCAAGATTTTGATGGCAAGTCTTTTCAGGATGTCGGTCGAGGCGAACTCGATTTGGCGCCGGAAACAGAAGAGGAAAAAGCCGAACAGGAAAAAATGGTCAAAGAGCATGAAGCGTTGATCGAGCGTCTGGGCAAAGCTCTGGAAGACCGCGTAGCCGAGGTCCGTGCAACCAACCGATTAACAGATTCTGCGGCCTGCCTGGTAGTGGGCGATTTTGACATGGGCGCGCAAATGCGTCGAATCATGGAGGCTGCCGGTCAGGAGGTACCTGAAAGCAAGCCTATCCTGGAAGTGAATCCCGGGCATCCGCTGGTGGAGATTCTTGACCAGGAGGCCGACGAAGATCGCTTCGCAGACCTGGCCAGCATTATTTTTGATCAGGCGCATTTGGCAGAGGGCGGTCAACTCGATGATCCCGCAACGTATGTCTCGCGCTTGAACAAACTTCTACTAGAGATGAGTAAGAGCTAGCAACGCCGACCTACTGGGTGGAGAAAGCAGACGGCGAGTATAAATCCCCGCCGTCTGTTTTAGCTGGTAAACTACGCCAATAATGGATTGCGGGGTTTTTGTATGCCGGGTTGTCATCGCGTAGCGGTTCTGGGAGGTGGGAGTTTCGGCACTGTGATCGCGAATATTATCGCGGCGAATGGCCATCCTACTCGACTGTGGATGCGCAATTCGCAGGGCGCCGAACTTATAAATACGACACATGAAAATCCCGAGTATTTACCCGGTTATAAGTTGCACACCAATCTTAGTGCAACGACAGACCTTGAACAGTCCATAGAGAAAGTCGATATTCTGTTCGTTGCTGTTCCCAGTAAATCCTTCCGCGAAGTCGTACAACAGCTGGCGCATCAATTAAACGAGCAAGTACTGGTTATCAGCCTCACCAAGGGCATTGAAAGTCCCGGCTTCCATCTGATGAGCGAAATACTGCGTGATGAACTTTTGGGTAACCCTATCGGTGTACTGAGTGGCCCAAATCTGGCGAAGGAAATCGCCCAGGGACACCTGACCGGCTCCGTTATCGCCACCGCAACACCAGCCCATAACGATATCATTCAGCGACTTTTGCACAGCAATACCTTCAGAGTTTACAGCAGCCACGATATGTATGGCGTGGAACTCGGTGGCGCACTTAAAAATGTGTACGCCATTATGTCAGGCCTGGGAGGCGCATTGGGGCTGGGAGACAACACCATGGGCATGTTAATGACACGGGCGCTTGCGGAGATGTCTCGATTCGCGGTACACATGGGCGCTAACCCAATGACTTTTTTAGGCTTGGCGGGGGTTGGCGATCTTATAGTGACCTGCGCGTCACCACTGTCGCGCAACTACCGTGTAGGCTATGCGCTGGGCGAGGGTCAATCCCTGGATCAAATACTGGAAGAGCTGGGTCAGGTGGCTGAGGGGATTAATACCTTGGGGTTGCTGAAGTCTGAGGCCGATAGGCGCAATGTATATATGCCATTGGTCAATGGCTTGTACGCGATTCTTTATGATAGGCGCACGGTAAGTGATGTTATTGGCGAAATGATGCTGGCAGAACAGACCCAGGACGTTGAATTTGTAATCAGCTGAAAAACTATGATAGTAACAATCTTAAGACATGGAGAAGCCGGCAGCGCAAGCGTTGATGCCGAACGGGAATTAACCCCCAGGGGTATCGATGACATCAGCTTCGCCGGTCAGCAATTTCACAACGCCTGCGAGGCCCGCGGTCTTCCCACGCCTGTGATTATTCTTCACAGTGCATGGTTGCGTACTACCGAAACGGCGGATATTTTTGCTCGCACCTTCCAGAATTGTTCAGTTGTACCCGAACCGGCCCTACAGCCCGGAGGCGATATCTTCGGCGTTACACAGATGTTACTGCATATTGGGGAAGAGAGCCCCGGTGATAGCACTGGCGATACTCATATCCTGCTGGTCTCGCATCAACCACTCGTCTCGGAACTGGCAGACTACTATCTTGGGATGGCCAACTCCGTGCCCGGACTGTCTCCCGGCGGTCTTTTCACTGTGAACATGGATGTGCCAGCTCGAAACGGTGCAATCTTGTTATTTTGGGCCCTCCCTCCGGAATATCAGGCAGGAATCTGACAAAACCGATGACGAAACGAGAACCGAGTGAACTGTCCTGGCAGGTTAATGGTCTTACCCTGGGTGGACTGTCGTGGGGAGACCCGGAGCTTCCACCGCTTTTAATGTTGCATGGGTGGCTGGACAATGCCGCCAGCTTCAGTTTATTGGCTCCGTTTTTCCCCGACCATTATGTGGTAGCGATAGACCTTACCGGACACGGGAAAAGTGATCGCCGTTCCGCGGATGCAAATTATCAAATTTGGGAAGATCTACCAGAAATAATGGGTGTAGTGGAGCACTTGGGTTGGACCGATTTTGATCTGCTGGGCCATTCCCGCGGCGCCATCATCGCCAGCTTGTTGGCCAGTTCGTTCCCCGAAAAAATAAAACATCTCGTGCTGCTGGATGCCATAATACCGCAAGCAGTGGCTGAAGAAGAATTCCCGGCACAGCTGAGAAAGTACCTGGAACAAAAACCTTCGCTGGTAAATGCCAAGAATCGCATTTTCGCCGATCTTGGAGACGCGGTAGTGCTGCGTGAAAAAAATGGCCTGTCCGGAACTGCGGCCAAGCTGATAGTGGAGCGGGGGCTTACTAGCTGTGATGAAGGGTTGACCTGGACGACAGACCGACGTTTATATGGCGCCTCTGCGGTAAAACTAACACAGGGTCAGATCCAGGCAGTATTACAGAACCTGGCTATGCCGGCTCTTTTATTATTAGCCGAAGGAGGGCGCATGGCGCTAACGGTAGAACTTGAAAGTACCCTTAAATCAGCCCCGCAACTGCAGGTTGAATTTGTCGCAGGGGGACACCATTTTCATATGGAAAATTCGGTGGCGTCAGTTGCCGACAGAATCCAGAACCTTCTTCAGGGAGATAAAGCATGACAGCCTTGCACCTTGGCCGCCGGAAGATTTGGCGTAACAGAATGCTGCTGGGCATTTTGCTGGCAGTATCGTCGGTAGTGAATGCGCAGACTCCCGATGTATTGATTCAACGACTAGAAGCCTATCCGCATGCAGTGTCTATAGGGAGTGCCCAGGCGACGGTTCTGGACCATGAAGTGGGCCTGGGAGCTTTACAAAAACGCAGTGGCCTATGGAGATTTAAGGCAAGCGAGCGTGTTAGTGGTGTTTTGACGCGACACACCTGGCAAATTATTGACGGCTTTACCTCTAGGGAGGTATTGGCAGAACTGGTGTCAGAGCTGGAAGGTATCGCAGGTGCTAGAGAACTGTTTTCCTGCGACGGTAGAAGCTGCGGCCAGAGTGTTCAATGGGCGAACCGCGTCTTTGCTGAAAAGGTCCTATATGGTCGTGAGGAGTTACAGCGTTACCGGGCATATGCGCTGGAAGATCCTGTTAGCTATCACATACAACTTTACAGCGCCGCCAGGACAGCTGATCGACAATACCTGCACATTGAAATTCTAGCGGTAGATCAGCCCTCAGCCTCGCAATCTCAGCAGTGAAAGAAATTCTTCCCGTGTTTTGGGGTCGTCGCGAAACGTGCCTAACATGGATGAAGTTTTCATCACCGAGTTTTGTTTTTCGACTCCGCGCATCATCATACACATGTGTTTCGCCTCGATAATTACCCCTACACCCTCGGCGTCGGTAACGTCCATAATGGTTTGCGCAACCTGCGACGTCAACGACTCCTGAATCTGTAGCCGTCTGGCAAACACATCGACAATTCGAGCGATTTTGGATAAGCCCAGAACTTTGCCTGTAGGCAAGTAAGCAACGTGACACTTACCGATAAATGGCAACAGGTGATGCTCGCAAAGTGAATACAATTCGATATCCTGTACCAGTACCATTTCACTGGATTCCGAAGGGAAAAGGGCATTGTTTACCACATCTTCAACCGATTGTTGATAACCACGGGTCA
>JBALVT010000219.1:0-6709 GCA_036961345.1 Halioglobus sp. | reverse complement strand
ACCACTGATAGCGTTCACAGGAACACGCAAGCATCTCGAGAAAACGTTCGCGATCATTGCTGCTACGAAAAATGGATTTGCGCTCATTGCCACGAGCCGTAATGTGATAGAGCGCCCCTTCAAACTCGATCCGTAGAGGGCGGGACATGACGACTCCGGACGGTGTGTTTGGAGTCAGCTTAAGTAATCATGGGATTGAAAGAACATCGGAAGCGAGCAAATGGGAAATGGGAGACCTGACCCCGTGGGTTGACCCCGTGGGTTTTTTAGCCAAAAGCACTTTTTATCTCCTCAAACTTTGCTGTGATAGCGTGGACATTGGCGTAGCCCATCTCTTGCAGCGTCAAAGCTGCCAGTGATGCCCGACCGCCACCGCCACAGTGTGTCAATATCAACGTATCCGGGTTAGCACAAAGTTTGGGTACCTTCATTTCGATTAACCCTCTGGAGATATTTACGGAATCTCCAAGTTTGGAAGCGGCTGCACTATCGACCTCCCGAACATCGATAATAACGGCATTCTCAGTTTGGTCATATAGGGTTTTGGCGGCTGGCACATCCAGGCAACTAATTCGTGTTTGAGCCTCAGCTATTAATTCACTGGCAGTTTTAATCATAGTAACTCCTCGGGTTCATGTGCGACGGGGTTCGAAATAGGCAGATTGCGGTGAAGTGAAGAAGTTTAGTCCTGGGCGCTGGGAGGAAATACGTTTGCCAGCGAATGTGTATTGCTCGCATCAAACATAGCCATCGGACTTTGTCGATCAACATGTCCGATAACGCCATGGTAAGGCGCAAAGCCAATCAATTCCTGTAAGCGTTTAGGGAAAGTTTTGATCATCTCCATTGGAATACCAATTTGTTGGTTTTCCTGCTGACGAATAAAACCCGCGCAATAATTCATCGCCAGCCCCATGCGCCAACTGTCTGGACCCTCATCAGGCATGGTATTTTCACCCCCCCCGTGCCAAACATTGCCCGGCCATACGAGAACAGAGCCCTTGGACATTTCGGCCGGAATGCTATCGTAGTGTGTGCCGAATTCGGGCGCGGTATCCAACTTGTGAGAACCGGGAATAATCCGTGTGGCACCATTTTTTTCGGTGAAATCCGTTAGGGCATACATGGTGTTGCAGACCAATGGCGGGTGGGGAAGCGGCAAATTGATGATGCCATCGTCCACGTGTATGGGCTGTGGAATTTCGCCGGGGCCGATATGAATGGTGGACAGTGATGAGACCAACAAACCTTCATCCAGAACACCCTCGACTACGGCTAGTACCTCAGCGTTGATCGCGACCTCCCAAAAGGTTGGGCCCCGTGTTAGAAGATTGTAGATACGCTTGGTTTTGGCACCTTCAAACACATTGGCATGGGGCTGGGTTTCCAGCTCGTCCTCTAAGGCGCGAACTTCATCTGCAACTGCATCCGCCTGTTCTGGACTTAGCACATTCTCAATAATGCAATACCCATCTTCAGCGACCTGCGCCAGATAGTTCTCGATACGTGTTTTATCCATGGCCTGTATACCCTCCAATTGTTTTGCTAGAACTGCACCCTAGGTGGATGTTGCCTTGCACCAGTTATCGAAAAAGGTTTCGCGTTGATCATCCGACCACTGCGGTTCAAATATTTTGTCGGTCCGGCGCAGGCTCGCGCCCATCTCGGCATCCCACAGCCCCGCGGTCTCGCCGGCACAGATTGCAGCCCCCAGTGCGGTTGCCTCTGCTACCGCATGGCGTTCCACTGGGAGTCCAAGAACATCTGCCTGGATTTGCATCAAAATGTCATTGCGTGTGGCACCTCCATCTACCCGCAGACTTTGCGGACGCGCAAGTTCAGGGGCATCAACATAAATCTGATCGAGCGCTTCACGGACCCGCGAGGCAACACCTTCAAAAGCGGCGCGCACCACATGCCCTTTGGTCGCGGCGCGAGACAAACCGCCAATAACAGCGCGCTGCTCGGGATTGGCATAGGGCGTGCCCAGCCCCTGCAGGGCTGGCAGCACAAACACACCACCACTATCGGGAACACTAGCCGCGATAGCCGCCGTTTCCTGCGGGTTTTTGACCAGTTCCAATCCACCGGCAAGCCAGTCGAACATGGCCCCGGCTGTGATCACCATACCTTCGAGCAGGAATTCAATACTGCTGCCCTGATTGCGCAATACCAATGGGTAGGCGCCGGTTGCCAGCTTCAAGTCGGCGCCGGTATTGACATCAATCGTACCCGATGTGCCGTAGGTCACTTTGCCCAGGCCGACCTTGTTGCACCCCTGGGCTATCGTTGCACTTTGTTGATCGGCCACTATCGCCCCGATCATGGTCTGGGCGCCAAATACATCCGGGTCGGTATTACCGTAGTTTTGCGCCGTATTGCCGATTGTTGGGAACAGGGACAAGTCCAGATTCTGTGCCAGGATCAGGCCTTCATTCAGTCCGTCAACATAGTTGAAATATCCGGTGGCACTCAGATGAGACAAGTCCATGGCGTGAGTTTTGCCACCGGTCAATCTGGCGATTGTGAAAGTATCGACATTGCCCCAGGCCAGTTCGCCTGCCTTCATGCGGGCCCGCCCGTTATCAATACTGTCAATCACGCTTTCCAGTTTGGAAGCTGCCATCTGATGGGTCACCAGATGGCCATCAGCCTGCAGGGCCTCGGCCGCAGCAATTCCGCGCAGGTCCTGCCAACTGATCACGGGCGCCAGTGGCAGTAGGGTATTCTTGTCCCAGACCACAATACTGGACCGTTGTGCAGCGACGCCAATCGCGCAGACATCAGATGGCGAGCGCCCCGCATCGGCCAGGGCCTGCTTTTTTGCCTCGACGACATTAATCCACAAGGCCTCGGGATCCTGTTCAATCAACCCCGGTGCCGGATAGTTCAGCGTATTCGAACGTGCGGCGATAGACAGGGGTTGACCGAACGCATCAACCACCATTGCACGGACACTCGTGGTTCCGATATCAAGAGCGAGAATACAATCAGGCATCGGGCAACAGCACTCCCGGGTTCATAATACCTGCAGGATCCAGAGCAGATTTTACAGTGCGCAGCACGGCGACACCGGTGTCACCCAAATCCTCCGCCAAATGGTTTTTACGGACACGACCGATACCGTGGTGGTGAGCGACGCCGCCGCCATTTGCCGCGGTGGCATCGAGCACTGCCTTCCAACTTGCCAGGTAAGTCGCAGCCATTTCAGCGTCATCCGCTGGCTGGGCGACAAAGGTAAAATAGAGGTTGATACCGCTTCGATAGACGTGAGAACTGTGCGCCGAGCCAACCAGATTGTGGGGGATCGCATTCAGGGCGGCGACCGCGTCTTTGTAGACGTCACCGATCCGCGTCCATGGGGCAGATATCTCGATGGTATCGACAACATAGCCCTTCGAAAGCAACTCATCCCAGGAGGGCACATGATTGCGATGCTCCAGCCAGCCTTCGGTGATCGCCGAGGGGGCCTCTTCAAGGCCGGCTTCCAGTGCAATCCGCCGCACCTCGGTAACTTCAAGATCGACACGCGCTGCCGGACCCTCATGCACCAGCATAAGAACCCCGCTACCGGCGCGATGATGATCACCGGCATGGCGCACCGATTCCACCTCATCGTAAAGGCGCATCACGGGCACGGCCCAGTCCTGCTGAACAATCTGGCGCTGTGCCTCCAGTCCGGTGACCATATCCGGGGAGTAAAATGACTGTGAGATTCTCTTTTGGGCCAGGCGCCGCAGTGAAAACGTTACCCCTGTAATCACCCCCATTGTTCCTTCACTACCGAGCAACAAGTGCCGCAGGTCGGGTCCGGCGGAGGCGCGGGGTGCTTTGCCAAAATTCACCACGGATCCGTCGGGCATAACGGCTTCAACGCTATACACGATGTCCTCGATATTGCCATAGACGGACGAGAACTGACCCGAGGCCCGGGTTGCAATCCAGCCACCGACCGTTGAAAGAGCGATTGACTGGGGGAAATTGCCAATGGTCATGCCCTTGGCGGCAACGGCCTCTTCAGCCGTTGCCCCGTTGTGACCGGCGTCGAAGCTGGCCAGCATGTTGATCGAATCAATGTCGCGCACACGATCCATCGAACTCATGTCGAGCAGCACGCTCTCGGGGGTGGCAATCACACCGCCGCAGACACCGCTGCCCAGGCCAAAGGTGATTAACGCCACCCCCGCTTCGCGGCAGATATTTACCGTGGCAACAACATCATCGATGTTAGCCGGGCGGACCACACAAAGCGGATTGGGTGTATGGCGGCCCTGAAAATCGTTCAGCGCACTGAGAAACCAATAATCGTGGCGGCGCGATTGCAGCGAGGCTTCATCCGTTAAAACCTTGTCTGCCCCCAGTGAAACGGTCAATTGATCCAAAACAGTCATACTCTTAACTCCCCATTATCAGATTTACGCCTTTTGAGCGTGTAATTCGCTTTTTCGAACCCCGGACATTTCATGTTTCCGAATCGCAAGACAGGCTTCGACCTGGCGATCGCTCTCATCTGCTGACCAGCTCAATAGTTTGGCCATGACGGCCGCTGCCGGAATCAGGCAATCGACGCCGCCGTTGACGTCAAACCGTGCCCGTGCGCTGCGCCGTACCCAATAATCTTCCAGGGTCAACGCGCCTTCGCATAACACCGCAAACTCCACCTCAGCCTTCAGGTCACCACCAGAGCTCAGGATCTGAGTAGCTTCTGATCCGTACAGTCGGATCAGGCGCTCGGCATCGCGCGCCGCAAGGCCTTTTTTCTCGAGCCGACTCTGAAGTTCAGTGAACGTACCCTCCAGGTTTCCGCCGGGTAGAACTGTTTCCGCTGTAGAGCACATTGTTGTCTTTCGGCCCAGTCGTGTCTCGCACATATCAACCAGTTTTTGGGCCATTAGCCGATAGGCCGTGAGCTTGCCGCCTGCCATTGACAGGACGCCGCCGGTCCCCTCGATGATGTCGTCCTTGCGGGAAATCTCAGACGGTGACTTGCCTTCTTCACCCAGAAGTGGGCGTATGCCCGACCAGACCGATACGATGTCATCATGAGACAGGGGCTCGATGTCAAAATGCCGGTTGGCTACATCTATCAGATAATCAATGTCTTCGGTTTCAATCTTTGGCCAATAATCTCTGTCCGGATAGAAGGTATCCGTGGTGCCGATATACGCATAGTCTCCGCGCGGGCAGGTGAATATGCTTCGTTTGTCCGGTGTAGTCATGACGACGCTGCTGTTAACCGGGAAACGGTCGCGATTGAAAACGACGTGGACGCCCTTGGTGAGCTGCAATTTCGGCGCCGCGTTGTCGTCTTCGAGCTTGCGAATGGCATCAACCCATGGCCCCGCTGCATTAACTATCGTTTTTGCCCGCACGTTTGCCGATAGTGATTCCCCCGCCAATTGCCCCTCGACAATGGCACCGCAAACGGCTCCGGCATCGACCAACATTTCGGTGACTGCGGCATAGCTTGCGATGGTCGCCCCGGCTGCAACCGCGCTGCGCACATTGGCCAGTGTCAGGCGGGCGTCGTCGGTCAGGTATTCGGGGTAACACACGGCCCCCGCAAGCCCCTCCGTGATCAGGTGCGGCTCACGTTCCCGCAGTTCCTTCGCGCTCAGGGATTCGTGCCGTTCCGCGGGGACGACCTTGCCAAGTTTTTCATAAGTCCACAGGCCGGCTCGAAATTTTGCCAGACTGGCTTTGCCTTTTGCCATAATGACCATTGGTAGAGTGGTTGCCAGATGAGGCGCAATCCGGCGCAGGGTTCGCCTTTCGGTCGCGGCTTCACGGACAACAGTAACGTCGCCCTGGATCAGATATCTCATGCCGCCGTGCACCATTTTCGAGGACCGGCTGGATGTACCAGAGGCGAAATCTCGCGCTTCGACCAGAGCGACGGATAGCCCACGCATTGCAGCATCCCGGGCAATGCCCGCGCCTGTAATACCGCCGCCGATTACCAGCAGATCAAAGACCTCCTGTTCCAGCGCCGTAAAAGTCGCCCTGCGGTCACGCAGATCAAGGTGGGTTTCTGTCATCTAACACTCTCTTTTTATACCAAGTAATAAAGATAGCCTACTGCCACCCGTTTGACGCGACAAAACCTACCGATAGTCTACAAAGATAGGTGATGACCACGCCCTGTGTCGGGCGGGGGCCAGGCAATCCTCAGAGCGGGGTTGCCCTACGCAATAACTCACTGCTGTACAATTGCCCTGCTCGTCCCTTTCGCAACCAAAGGGATCGCCGTTAATAGTGTCGGTAGGCTGTTGAATGGCCCTTACGTAATAGACTGCTTCTCGGCCGGTCTGGGAAAAGTCATCGTCACTAAATTCTATGGTGCAGTGTTCCGCTGACGGGTCGCATTGAAAAACCTTCCATGGGTCTTGTACCAGATCTGACGTTTTTTCCTGAGCCGTTTGGCGCGGCAGAATCTTTACCACTTCGATGGCTTCGATTGAATATCGATGGTCCGAGGGGTTATAACACTCGCCACGGCAAAGGCGGTCAAGTCGTTCCGCTCCCAGCGCCTGTTCAGCATAGCTGGGGCAACCAGGCAGCTGTTGACGGCTACCCATAGCGCGAACGCTAAAGGTAGGGGATTCCCGGGTGCTCACTTCACTTCCCATGGGAAAACGGGCACCTTGCTGATCGAGCATATCAAACCACAACATGATACGCGGGCCACTGGTGCCGTAGACTTCGCGGC
>JBALVT010000218.1:0-6756 GCA_036961345.1 Halioglobus sp. | reverse complement strand
CCCCACGCCCTCAGGGGATATCGAGATACAGGGACCGCTAGCAATGAGCCAATCCTACTGGATTCGGGGTACCCACAGCGGGTAGCAGCCCCCGTCTGTCTTCACCCTCAGAGGGCGTGGGGTTTCAACCAATGAGGGTGAAGACAGACGGGGGATGCGGAAGCGAAAACCACATTACGTTTAAGCAAGCCATTCTATTTAGCAGCCCTTTTTTAAAAACCCCCGTGAGTTTTCAGATACTCCAATTCCGCCTCAGTGGACACTCTTCCCAGAATGGTATTGCGGTGTGGAAACCGACCAAATTGCGCGATAACGTCCCGGTGGGCGATTGCGTAGCGTTCAAAACCAGTAAAGGCTTGTTGTACAGCGCCCTGTTGCACAGCGCCTTGTTGCACAGCGCCCTCTTGCGCACCGCGCAACTGCGCAAATAACTCGATGCATTGTTCTTGTACTGGCAAGCTTTCACTGTGTTCAAGTGGCAGATATAAAAATACTCTGTGGATGGCGGGCAGTTGGAGATGGCGTCCGGCTGCGATAACCCGCTGGGCAATATCCAGAGCGTGTTGGTCCCCGATGAACGCCTGGGGCGTGCCGCGGAAGATATTTCGAGTGAATTGGTCCAGCAAAATAATAAGGGCGATGACGCCGCGGTCCGACGTTTCCCAGTGGTCCAGCTGGCCAGCAATTGCCTGATGCACCAGCGCTTCGAAGTTTTCTCGACACAGCTGATCGGTCTTGTCGCTGGATTTGAACCACAGGGCGTGTTGCTCAGGGGCGCACAGGCCCTGTTCGTTCAGCGTACCGAACCAGAATGTTAAAATGGCGTCTATAGATTTGGTCATATGCTGCCCCCCACAATCCAACATTCTGGCATAGAAACCGGCGCGAATGCAGGTGTCCTGTGTTAAAGTGCGCGTCTCTTTTTTAGACAACAGAACGGAAAATATCCATGGCATTACTCCCCGAGGTGGAATTAAACACCGACGAACAAAAAGTCAGTTACGGTTTTGGTTTGCAGTTTGGCGACCAGATGTTGCGCAATAAATTTGATGGTATGGATGTCAATGCTGTCTTAGCTGGCATACAGCATTGGTTTAACGATCAGCAAGCGGTATTGTCTGATGAGGAGCTTAACCCAAGTTACCAGGTGATCCAGGATCGGCAGAAGGCGAAGGCCGCTGAGATTGGTGCTAAGCGCCAGCAGTTGGCAGATCAGTTCCTGGCTGCGAATGCGGCACGGGATGAGGTTACAACCACTGCCAGCGGTCTGCAGTATGAAGTGCTTGAGGCCGGTACAGGCGACAAAAGCCCCACAGGCCAGTCCAATGTGGTAACTCACTATCACGGCACTTTAGTTGACGGTACGGTTTTTGATAGCTCCATTGATCGCGGTGAGCCGGCAGAGTTTGGCGTTAACCAGGTGATTCCTGCCTGGACGGAAGCGCTGCAATTGATGACTGTGGGTGACAAATGGCGTATCGCTTGCCCACCCACGCTGGCCTATGGTGAGCAGGGAGCCGGTGACTCCATTCCGCCCAATACGGCGCTGGTCTTTGAAATTCACCTGATCAACATTAAAGACTGATACACGGAGCTTGTCATGACTGCGACTATCAACTTACCGCGAATATTGCGGGTTGGCGCGGGCGCAAGCCTGGAATTGGTCGCAACGCTTGGCGAGCTGGGGGTAAAACGCCCCCTGCTGGTCACCGATGCGTTTATGGTGCAGCAGGGCTACAGCGCTCGTCTGACACAACAGCTGGATAGCAGCGGCATCGCTTATGGTGTGTTTGATCAGTGCGTGCCCGACCCTACCACTGATAGTCTCGACGAAGCGATGGCCGTGCTGCACGCCGGGGATTACGACTGTGTTGTTGCGCTGGGCGGTGGCAGTTCGATGGATACGGCAAAAGCTGTGGCGGCGATGGCGACGTTGGACGGCCACATTCGCGACTACAAGGTTCCCCACCAGATAGATTCCGGGCTGCCGATGGTGGCCATTCCCACTACGGCGGGTACTGGCTCGGAGGCCACTCGGGCGGCGATTATTACCGACACACAATCCCAGGAAAAAATGCTCTGCATGGGCTTGGGGCTGGTGCCTGTTGCTGCGTTAATCGACTATGAGCTGACCCTGACGATGCCGTACAGGCTTACGGCCGATACCGGCATCGATAGTTTGTGTCATGCACTTGAGGCTTATGTGAGCCGCAAGGCCAATCCGTTCACCGACAGCATCGCGCTCACCGCCATGCGCAGCATTTACCTGAATATTCGCACCGCCTGTGCTCAGCCTGATAACCGTGAGGCCCGGGAAGCGATGATGCTTGCGGCCACTCAGGGCGGAATCGCCTTTTCAAATTCTTCGGTTACCCTGATTCACGGTATGAGTCGTCCCATTGGGGCCTTGTATCATGTTCCCCATGGTCTGAGTAACGCCATGTTATTACCGGAAGTCACGGCCTGGTCTGTCGCAGGAGCGCCCCAGCGTTATGCAGCCTGCGCCCGACACATGGGCATGGCCGATGTTGCCGACCCCGATGACATTGCGCTGGAGAAGTTAGTGGTCGCGCTGCGGCAGTTAAACACCGATTTAAAAGTGCCCACCCCGAAAGAATTTGGTATTGATGAGGCCAGTTGGTTCGGCTCGCTGGAGTTAATGGCCGAGCAGGCGCTGGCCTCGGGTTCTCCCAACAATAACCCCCTGATTCCTGCGGCTGCAGACATTGTCGGCCTGTACGAACGGGTATGGGCTTAACAAGTCTGTCTGCAAAAACAATTTCATCTAAAGACTTGTGCTCACCAGGCAATTTTTCCCTCTTGCGCGCTTACAATATTCAATCGCATTGATTAAACTTTAAGACCTTCTTTTTGTATCTCTTGTCCATAGTGGTGTGCCGTCATGAAACGCGTCGTATTTAATCAAAAAGGTGGTGTTGGCAAGACCAGTATCACCTGTAATCTGGCCGCTATAGGTGCAGCGATGGGCCATCGCACCCTGGTGATTGATCTGGATGTACAGGGCAATACCACCCATTATCTGGTGGGCGAAATTGATGCCGAAGCCTTCCCTGCTGAAGCACAGGGCGTGGCAGGCTTATTCAAGCAGACGGTCGGTTCGCGCAAAATGCGCCAGAACCCGGATTCTTTTGTGTGGGATACGCCCTACGAGAACCTGTACCTGATGCCCTCAAGCCCGGTACTTTCTACGCTTGAGAAAGAGCTGGAATCGCGGTACAAAATTTACAAGCTGCGCGACGCCCTGGAAAAACTGGAATCCGAATACGATCGCATTTACATCGACACGCCACCCAATTTCAACTTTTTCTCCAAATCTGCGCTGATAGCGGCTGATTCGGTGTTAGTGCCATTTGATTGCGACAGCTTCGCCCGCCAAAGCCTGTACTCCCTCATGGAGAACATTGCCGAGTTGCAGGAGGATCACAATCCCAATCTGGAGCTGGAGGGCATTGTCATTAACCAGTTCAACTCCCAGGCCCGTTTACCCGCGGAGTTGGTGGGCGAGTTGGCCGAGGAGGGCTACCCTATATTCGATACCTATTTGAATACTTCCATTAAAATGAAAGAGTCTCATCGGGCGCATCGGCCGCTGATCGATATGGCTCCCAGCCATAAACTCACAGGCCAGTATCTGGATTTGCATTCCGAGCTTGAAGCGACAATCGCCAAAGCGGCCTAAAGTACGCGGTTTAGGCCCCCTAGCCGGGATAGTTTAGGGCTTCGGCCCGGTTGCGAAATTTGTGGATGTAAATCTGCGCTACTCCTAACAGTAAGGCTGCACCTCCGTAAATTAAAACGGTAAACAAGACGTTGTCGCCAATGGGGTCCGGGGTGCCTACCACGGCCGGAAATAACGACGCTTTAATGAGCAGGCCCAGATTACCGTTGCGCACAGTGGCCTCTATGTTGATGGCGGTTGTATCTTGTCGGCTTACCCCAAGTACGTGTGGTAACAACCAGGAAGCCGTGGCCAAAATCATTAAAAACCCGAATAACATCAATAAGTTAAATTGACCGTATTGTTCATAATCAACTCGCCCCGAGCCTGTCGCGCCAATGATAATTAGCAGGATTACAAAAATTGAAGTGCGAATACAGCCTTTGGAAAATGACGGCGCTTGCGCGGGAAATAGCTCCAGGAACACCATGCCTAATATAAGAGGTAGCAGCAGAATCAGGGCAATTTCTGTGGCGATTTGTCCTGCCGGCATCACGAAATCCGCGGGCATATGCTGGGCCACTAGCAGAGTCAGAATTAAAGGTGTGGTTATCAGGCATGCCAGTGTCGTGATGCCCGTCAGGGCGATGGATAGCGCCACATGCCCGCGTCCGAGAAAGGTAAATACATTGGACATGGTGCCACCCGGTATAGCCGCACACAGGGCCAGGCCAATGGCGACGCCGGTATCGAGCTCAAATGCATACAAAAATAGGGCCGCAAGCGCCGGTACGCCTATAATCTGCAGGGCAACACCTACCAAAATGCCCCGGGGGTTCTTGGCAACGGCGGCAAAGTCTCTCACCCGCAAGGTGGCGCCCATGCCCAGCATGGCCATGCCCAGCTGCACAGCGGCAAACCAGTATTCGTATTGGATATAAAAATCAAACATTTAGCGGCGCCGCATTTAAAGGACTCGATACTAAAGCATATATGGGGGATTAAGAATAAGTAACGCTTCTATGTGGATATCCGGTGAAGAGCTTGCGCAATTATTGAATATTCGCTGTGCGTTTTGCCTTGGTCAGGAAACCTGAGCTCGACACCCTGATTATTTGTCTATACTGCTATGAACACTGGACTTAGCGCCCCGATGAGCTGTCTTTCGAAGGCACGCACCAGACAAGGAGGAAATCATGTCAAAACCAATCTGGGAGATTGAGGGATACGAGATCGTCAACTGTAACTGCGACTATGGTTGCCCTTGCCAGTTCAATGCGCTACCCACCGATAATACCTGCCGTGCTTTCGCCGCGACCAAAATAGATCGGGGCCACCATGGTGATACCTCGCTGGATGGGTTGCTGTTCGGATATGCTATAGACTTCCCAAATCCGATTCATGAAGGCAACGGTACCCATCAGTTGTACATTGATGAACGCGCTAATGCAGCCCAGCGCTCGGCCCTGATCCGCATAGGTCGCGGTGAAGATACTGAGCCCATGGCGACTCACTTTTTCGTTTATCACGAAATGTCATCGAATCGATTGGAACCTGTGATACTGCCGATGAGTGCTGAAATTGATCTGGAAGCGGCCACTGGGCGGGCTACCGTTGGTGACATTATCCGGTCCAGTTGGGAACCGATTCGCAACTCCGTTACCGACGACATACACCGTGCCCAGATTCGTCTGCCGGCAGGTTTTGAGTATGAAGTTGCCGAGATGGCCAGCGGCAGTACCCGCTCCAGCGGGGATATTCCGTTGGAGTTTTCTGGCAGCTATGGGCAGTTGAATAAGCTGCACATGAACAGTGCCGGGGTCGTGCACTAATTTGACGGGCCGCGCCCTATGCAAAGCATGTTTATTCCGCCTCGGGCCACGCCGCCGGTGAGCGGAGATTTTTTCAAGCTGCTGGCAAACAACCAACGCCGCGTAATGTTGGCCTCTCTGCTGGGCCTGACCCTGCTCAGCTGGTGGTATCTGCTCGATATGGACATGATGGCAATGATGATCAGCGGAGCCTGGGTGCCCTCTGACTGGTTGGCGATGTACCTGATGTGGGCAATCATGATGGTGGCTATGATGCTGCCCTCGGCGACGCCGATGATTCTGATGTACGGTCTCATCAGTCCACGGAGGCAACCGCAGGCCAATAAACTCGTGGCCAGTTATGTGTTTATGCTGGGTTACCTGTTGGCATGGGCCGCTTTCAGCGGGTTGGCAACCATTGCCCAGTGGCAATTGCAGCAATCGGCGCTGTTGACGCCGATGTTAGAGTCGCGCAGCCTGCTGTTCAGCTCTACCGTGCTGTTAGCCGCGGGCATCTATCAATGGGCGCCTGTTAAAGATAGCTGCTTGCAGCAGTGCCGCTCACCGGTGGAACACCTGACGCGGCACTGGCTACCCGGATTTTCTGGCGCTGCGCGTATGGGCTTCTACCACGGTATGTTTTGTCTTGGCTGTTGTTGGTTATTGATGCTTTTGTTGTTCGCCGGTGGCGTGATGAACCTGTTGCTCATCGCAGCGCTGGCGATTTTTGTGTTGTTGGAAAAAGTGTTGCCATCGAGCTGGCCGGTTTCTCGACTGAGCGGAGCGGTGCTGGTCGTCGCAGGTATCGGCGGCCTCGTCAAGTACTTGGCTTAGCGCGGCCGTCCCTCGTCTGTCTGTTCAGTGCCGCCATTGCCGAAGCTTACAAAGAGAATAATTGGGTAGACTTTCTAACTGGTATCAAACCTGTAGTAGATGACGCCCTCGCTCGTTTCAAGGAAATCGCGGCAGCGGGTACCACGGCAGACCATGATGTCCTGCAGTCAATGATCATCCACGAGGAATCGTTTGTGTCCTGGATTCGGTGCGGCTGATGATGTGTCCTTTATCCTGCTTTGAGACATTAGCTGGTTTCGGTCTATCCTTGTTGGAGGCAGGGTAAAAAGGGGAAAGGAGTATGAACTGGGATGCGATCGGTGCTATCGGTGAGATTGTCGGTGCGATTGGGGTTATTGCTACGCTTGGATATCTTGCGATCCAGACCAAACATAACACTCGCGCAGTAAATGCTTCTACCTTTCAAGGGAA
>JBALVT010000217.1:0-6799 GCA_036961345.1 Halioglobus sp. | reverse complement strand
GCTGCCGGTGCTGCCATCGGGATAAATGTTACCCATGCCGTTGTTAGGCCATGTCTCAGGGGTAGGGCGATTGTTCTCATCCAGCAGAATACGGGTGCCGTGACATTGCATGCAGCCGGTTTCATCGGGAGCGTTTTGCAATTCCGGAATGCTCTGGCCTTCATGCACTTGTATCAGCGCGTGCAGGCTGTCTTTGGGGATTATTTGTCGGTATGCGCGAAAGTGTCCGCTGGCATCGAATTGCTCTTTCGCATCGACATGGCACCGGCCGCAGACTTTGGGTGATACCAAAGCAGACACAAAAACCGGTGTATCTTCAACATTTGCGTGACGGGTAGCGGTGGGGGCGTCCTCGGGTACCCGATGACAATCAATGCAGGAAATACCGGCATGGGCGTGACGGCTGTCCTTCCAATCCGCAACCTGTCCCGGTGTATTTTGTTGATGACAGGTGATACAGGCTTTACCTTCTGCACTCAAGCCGCGATCGATCTTGAGGGTTTTTACCGTGGCGAGACTTCCGGCGCTGGTGCCCGCAAATAATAGACCGCTGGCACACAAAAAAAACAGGGCCAGGCCCGGTCGCAAAAGGTGTTTCATGGTTGATCTCCTTTGTCTCGCTGCCAGCCCATGGCTTCAAGGTGGTAACCCAGGCGGGCGTGTCCAACATTTTCGTGGCAGCCGACACAACTCATTTTTTTTGAATTTTTGAAATACTTACGATGTGCTCGAAATGCTTTGCGGTTGCCTTGACCTGTATCCTCTAGATAGAGATGACAGCTCAGGCAGCCGGAGTCATAGACGTATTCTTCGCGTCTTTCACGATTGCCGTGCCAGTCAATGTCGTAAGAATCTTTCAGTATTTCCATGGTCGGATCAACCACGCCGTGAACACCTTTCACCCAGAGATAGTGCAGCGCATTGTCGTGTGGAATGTGACATTGGCTGCAACTGGCGCGCCATCCGGCCCCGTTGTTGCCGCCGTGAAGAGATTCCCGATAGGAAGCCCCTATGGGCTCATGTGAGTGGCAGCTGCTGCAAAATTCGTGATCGCCGGTGGCATGTATCATCGTGTCCATCACAGCCCAGCTGCCTGCAACGCCCAGACCTAACCCGGCCATAATCAGTACGGCAAGCACCATTCGGTTTTGGGGAACTCTCACCTTGCTATAAATCCCTTTATTGGCCTTCACTGCATAAGCCCGAAGGCTCGAGCAATTCAACTTTCCCTAGTCATGATAGCAGAGCGCACACATCTGGCAACCGTCGCTGTCTTGTTTTCAATGACGACACAGAGTTGCTCGCTGGCGTGGCTCAGGGCCCGATGAAAGCCATGCTGAACCAGGGAATGTAGGTAATAAACGCCAGTCCGACTAATAGTACCAGCGCGTAGGGAATGACTGATCGAACCACAGACACGATCGGTTGATTGAAGCGATAGCTACTGATAAAGAGATTCATGCCAACAGGTGGAGTGAGGTAGCCTATTTGGAGATTGGCCAGAAAGATAATACCCAGGTGAACCGGGTGAATATTAAAAGACAGTGCTACCGGTAGTATCAAGGGGACAACAATGACCAGCGCAGAAAAGATATCCAGTATTGCCCCCAGTACTAATAGCGCAACGTTTAGAAGAAGCAAAAAGCCCAGTGCGCTATCGACATAGAGTTGTATCCAGGCCAATAGTTTTTCCGGGATTTCATTGTCGATTATCAAATTGCTAAGCGCCAGTGAGACACCAAAGATCAAAATGATGCTGCCAATCATTGTTGCAGCTTGTTCCAGGATGCCAGGCAAATGTTTCAGACTGACCTCACGGTACAGTGCTACCTCCACTATCAACACATACAGTGCAGTGACGGCAGCCATGTCCGAAATTGCAAACCAGCCGCCATAAATGCCGCCCAAAACAACAAAGGGTAATGGTATTTCCCAGCGTGCGGCCCAGAGTGCCTGTCGCACAGCTTTTGCGCTAAACGGTTGGGTGGCCAGTTTTGTATGGCGATTACTCCACATCACCCAGGCTGCGAGCAGAACTATCATCAGCAGCGTGGGGAGTATACCTGCCAGGAAGAGCTGGTTGAGCGTAAAACTCGGTCCCATATTCATTTGCTGGACGAGTACGCCGTATATGATTAACGGCAGTGAGGGTACCAGAAGCAAACCGAGACTGCCGCCGCTGGTAACAAGCCCCAGGCTGTTTCGCTGGGTATACCCGACACTCTGCAATGCCGGGTAGAGCAGGGCACCAAGCGCTACAATGGTCGCACCGGAGGCGCCTGTAAAGGCGGTAAAAAATGCACAGCTTACCAGGGCGATTATTGCCAGGCCGTGTGGCAGCCAGCCCAATAGGGCCTGACTAAGATTAACCAGGCGATGTGATGCTTTGCTCTCCGCCAGAACATAACCGGCAATGATAAACAGTGGCAGAGCCACTAGCAGGGGGGTGTCAGCTATCCGGTAAAGTTCAATGCCGATTACACTGAGGTCAATGTCGGAAAAATGGTAGCCGATCAGTGTCGTCAGCGCGATCACAGCGAAAAGAGGCAAGCCAGCCAGCGCCAGTATTACCAGTCCCAAAGTGATCAGCGCAATCATTCGTGTTGGCCTCCGTATTCGGGGCTATTTTTGAGTGCGCCTTGCCCAAGGAGGGCCGCGACGGCAAACCGCAGGGCGATGACGGCGAAGGCCAGTGGAATGATTAACTCACATATCCATAGAGGTAAGTCGAGAAAGGCCCTATCGCCGTAGCCGTAATCTGCCCTGACCAAGCCGATACAATGCCAGCTAATAATGGCACAAATTATCGCGGTGCACAGATGCGTGAAACGTTGAATCCAGCCGTACCACCGCGTGTTTTCGAAATGCTGCAGTAAATCTATGCGTATATGTTGTTGATGGCGACTGGCGATCATGGCACCGGTAAGCGCCAGCCATAACACGCCAAGCCGCACGGCCTGATCGGCCCACAACAAGCCTTGCCAACCAAAAAGCCGCGAGAATATTTGCAGTACCGGCAGCCCAATGATCGCGGCTACCAGTGTTAGCAAAAAAGCGTCCTCTAGTCTTAGCAGGGCGCGATGAAGTTTAAAAAGGACGTTCATTTATTTTTGGCTTTTTTGCTCGTATAGCTCCTCAATATAACGAGTAGCGGTATCGACCCCAGCTTGTGTTACCTGGCCGTTTTCAATTGCTTGCAAGCGCGAGTGTTCTGCCAATTTATACCATTGCTGCAGTTGCGCATCGGTTGGTGGTAATAGTTTCAGGCCCTGATTTTTAAGTGCGGCCAGAGCGTTGATATTGTCGTCCTTATTGAGCTGATCAATTTTGGCAAAGGCTTTGCCCATGATATCGCGCATCACCAGTTGGTCTGGCGCCGAAAGTTTATCAAATACCTTTTTGTCTACGGCCAGCAGCGCGTAGAGGTAGATTAGTGGTACATCGGTTATATATTCCACCTGGGTGTGCCACTGCAGTGCGATGGCGGCAATTGGCGAGGTGGCAACCGTATCAACCAGGCCCGATTGCAATGACGTTAAAACATCGCCAAGATTCAGCGGCACCGGATGAATACCAAAGGCCTGTGCGGTTTCAAGCATCGCTTTGTCGTCGCTGGGTACCCAGACTTTGCGTGTACTTAACTGGTCGACGTCTGCTGTTTCAGCTTTGCTCATGACATAGGCCATACCGCCATCGGCCAGGCCGAAGCTGACAAATCCGTTGTCCTCAAGGCCCTGCATAATTTGTGGGTCCATTCTCTTGCGAACGTAGTCTACCTCTTCCTGATTTTTGAAAATTACGGGTAGCCCGTAGATCTGGGCGTCATTGTAATACACTGAAATCGCGCCACCTGTAGTGGCGGTACCGTGAAGCTGACCCGCCCGTATCTTGCGAAATACCGCCTGATCATTACCCATAACACCACCGGGGTAAAATTTCAGCTTGACCCGATCATCGGTCTTCAGCGCGATGTCCTTCGCGGCCTGTTTCATGATAACCATCCAGCTGGATCCATCCGGAGACAGGGTGGCAATTTTAAATACTTTGGCATGAACGCCGAGGCTGAGCGTTGAAAACAAAACACTCAGGATAAATAGGGTTACGGATTTACGATGCATGCAACGCTCCAGTTATTGATTCCGTTCAGAATTTTGTTTTAATTTCTGTTCAAAAATAGTCGGCTTCTTCTGCCAGCAAATCCAGGGCTTGTTCCTGGGCTATGGTGTTTGCCAGTACCAGGCCAGGGACTTTATTGTCTGCCTGAATAACCTCGGTTAGCAGACGGTGGTAAAGTTCCTGATCGAACATAAGTTTTGCGTAGGTTTGCGCATAAACAACCTTCGCCATCAGGTTTTTGCCCTCGCTCAATTCTATCGCCCGCTCAAAGTGTTGACGAGCCTTTTCCGGCTTACCTCCCATCGCAGCGGGAAGCAGCGAATCCATTGCGCCAGCGTACAAGTGAGCGCTGCCACCGTCATAACTTTCGTCTATGCTCAGAATGTGTTCCAGAATGATACGTGGGCGCGGGAGCTCGGCGATGGCGTTCCAATCGGCACTGTTGGTTTGGATCCATCCCAGCCAGTTGGTCGCCAGGGTATAAAACATGGCGACTTCGTCCTCGTCATCGAATTCATCTATTCGCGCTTCGAACTCACGAATATGCAGGGTTCGCAGGTCGCAAAAAGTATCATCGTGAGCGCACACGCCGCGTATAGCGTAATCGAGTGCCTTGTCAGCCATGAGTTTCTTCTGGGTGGGGGTTTGCGCAAACATGCTGCCATAAGCCCCATAGAGCTTGGCCCCGGACAGCAGCATGCCCTCGCTGTCGGGTGATTTGGAGATGAGACCGTCGGCCAGTATCAAAAATGTAGGGCTGCCTTGCTGAATCGTCAGGGTATCTTCGCTGTTGAGTATGGCATCGCTGAGGCTGTCGGTCTGGCTCTTGATGAGCGAGCCGCAGCCGCCGAGCGTCAGTGCAAACCAGATAAACAGGGTCGTTCGAGCGAATATTGCGGTTGGATTCATTGTCAACAGGAGGCAGCTAAGTGGGGCGCTCTTTATACCATATTCAGGGCCTGCTTTTACAGTTGGGGAGGGCGTGGAATACCTGCATTATTACCCAGTTGCGCTTTTAAGGTGTCAGACATGCAGTGATGACAGATATGGCCATGGCAAGTGGTCTCTGGCAGTATGTTGGGCGGCGGATAAGGCTGTATGACAATCTATGGCTGTGCCATTTTGGCAGCTGGCGCGAATCAGCAGTTAATGAACTTATACCCAGAGGGCTCGACATGAAACGATTAAGGATGACGGGATTATTGGTGCTATTTAGCGTCATTCCCCTGGTAGTGACAGCCGAGGTGGCCAGCTCCAACAAAGGCACCCACCTGACCATCTATGTGGCCAAAAAAATTATCACAATGGACCCCGCATTGCCCGAGGCGACTGCGGTGGCTGTCAGCGACGGAAAAATTGTCGCCGTTGGGAGTTTGAAGACACTTGATAGTTGGACGCGGAATCGCGATGTCACCATTGACGAAACTTTTAGAGATAAAATTGTCATGCCCGGTTTTATCGATCCCCATGTCCACCCATCGCTACCTGCTGTGTTAACCCAATTTGATTTTCTGGCACCAGATGACTGGTCGCTGCCCACTGGCGAGTTTCCTGGTGCAAAAAATAATCAGGATTATATTCTTCGACTAAAAGAGCTGGCAGCGCAGCATAAAGACCCGTCGGTGCCTTATATCGCCTGGGGATATCACCCACTGTGGCACGGTGAGGTTTATAGGGCGCAGCTCGATGCGATTTTCCCCGACCAGCCAGTAATGTTGTGGCATCGCTCTTTTCACGAACTTATTGCCAATACAGCGGCGCTTGATTTGCTGGGAGTAACGGAAGAGGAGGTTCGCGGTCAACACGAGGTCAATTGGGGCAAGGGGCATTTTTGGGAACTTGGAGCACGTTTTCTGCTGGCCAAAATGCCGTTTTTATTTGCGCCGCAGCGCTACGGTAAAGGCATGGAAAACTTCCTGGCTATGGTTCATCGCGGCGGTGTAACCACAGTGCTAGACATGGGGCTTGGGGTTTTTGGGAACCCCAAACAGGAGCTGGAGCTGATTCGTCATACTGCGGAGAGCCTGCAGAGCCCCTCGCGGATTATCATGACACCCATAGTCACCAATTTTATTGCACAGGGTAAAACACCCGCCCAGGCCATGACTGAGATTGATCAGTGGCGCCAGAGCAACTCCAGGCGTGTTCTGATCGATAATCACTTCAAGCTTATGATGGACGGTGCTATTTTTTCCGGCCTGGCGCAGTTTGATTATCCCGGTTATATCGATGGCCATGAGGGTGTGTGGTTGGCGCCGGTTGATGTAACCGCGACATGGGCCGAGGCATTCTGGGACGCTGGGTACAAACTGCACGCCCATACCAATGGTGATTTAAGTGCAGCCGAGCTGATTAAGATTGTTCGCGCTTTGCAACAAAAGACGCCGCGTGTTGACCATCGATTTACACTGGAACACTTTGCCTATGTTACCGAGGAACAAAGCCGGCAGATGGCGGTCCTGGGCATGGTTGTATCGGCAAATCCCTATTACCAGTTTATGTTGAGTGATATCTATGCCGATCAATGGCTGGGGGATGACCGTGCCAGGAAAATGGTGCCGCTGGGTTCTTTGGAGCGAGCCGGTGTGCCCTTTGCATTGCACTCTGACAACCCCATGGCTCCACTGAGTCCTCTGACGCTCGCCGCCACGGCCGTCGAGAGAAAGACAATCAATGGCAATAT
>JBALVT010000216.1:0-6812 GCA_036961345.1 Halioglobus sp. | reverse complement strand
CCGCGATGAACGCTTTTCTGATCACGCTCCCCAGATCATGGAATATGCGCTGGATCTGGTGTCCTGAAGATGACGCCAGATTGCGGCTTTCGGGGAAACACTGTACATTAGCCGGCAAATTAAACGCTCCTTTTGGAGCCTAAATACAGGAAAAACCAGATGAGTTTGTTTGTTGCAAGCGCACACGCCCAAGCCGCCGGTGGCGCAGCGCCTCCCGGTGGGGATTTGTTCCAGATTGCATTTTTGATCGGCCTTTTTGTTCTGTTTTACTTTATTGCCATCCGGCCCCAGCGCAAGCGGCAAAAAGAACACGGCGATATGGTTTCCGCGCTTGGCAAAGGTGACGAGGTAGTAACAACATCCGGTATTCTGGGAAAAATATCCTCTCTGGATGACCACTATATTGTGCTGAATGTTGCCGAGAAGGTTGAATTAAAATTTCAGCGCGTTCACGTACACGCTGTACTTCCAAAAGGCACCTTGAAGTCTATAGGCTGAAATGGCGCTAAAGTATCCACCCAGGGTTGATCTCGCCTGCACACCCACACCGCTGCAATTCCTTTCCCGCGCCTCACAAAAGTGGGGAGCGGGGCATAAAATATGGGTTAAGCGCGATGATATGACCGGGTCCACCCTGAGTGGAAACAAGGTACGCAAGCTGGAATTTATCGCTGCCTATGCGCTGGAAAATAGCTACGACACCCTCATTACGGCCGGCGGAATACAAAGCAACCATTGCCGGGCAACAGCCTTTGTTGGCGCCCAGCTGGGACTGTCTGTACACCTTATCTTGCGCGGTGAGGCGCCCGGTGAGAGCGATGGGAATTATCTGCTTAGCCAGTTAGCGGGCGCCCGGGTCAGTTGCTACCCAGCAAGGGAATTTTCCAGAAATCGCGAAGCAATTTTCAGCAAATGGCAGGAACATTACGACGCAGAAGGGCGCAAGGCCCTCGTAGTCCCCATCGGTGGCAGCGACGAAATAGGCATCTGGGGTTATATTGCCGCCTGCGAAGAATTAGTTCGAGATTTTGAAATAGCAGGAATCAAACAAGCCAATATTATCACCGCTACCGGTTCTGGAGGCACCCAGGCAGGTCTGACGCTAGGGGCCAGATTGCATGATTTACCCGCCACGGTCTGGGGCATCAACGTCTGCGATGATGAGCAGTATTTTATGGACAAAATTGTGTCCGATGCCAGCTTGTGGGCCCAACGCTATGCGCCCGTGCCCAGCGTAGAATTACAACCACGGGTATTGGACGGGTACGTCGGACCGGGTTACGCGATCGCCACACCCGAGATATTTGATCTCATCGAATCCCTGAGCGCACTGGAAGGTATTGTGCTTGACCCAGTTTATACCGGTAAAGCATTTGCCGGCATGTTAGCGGAAATTGCCGCTGGTCGTTTTAGCGACTGCGAGGATATTGTTTTTATGCACACCGGAGGAATCTACGGCGTGTTTCCCCAACGCGAAGGTTTCAGCTGCTAGAATAGTGGCTGCTGATTTTTGCAATCGAATCAAGATCAGCTAATAAAATTAAAATGGGACCGTAGATGGCCGAACTGATTGGGCAGATTAATAGCTGGGCCTGGGGTCCAATGATGCTGGTATTGTTACTGGGCACCGGTATCTATCTCAGCCTGGGCATGCGGTTTTTGACCATCCGAAAAATCCCCACCGCATTTGTTTTATTGTTGCGCGGCCGCAAGGGCCAGGGCAAGGGCGACATATCACCCTTCAGTGCCCTGATGACGTCACTTTCTGCCACGATTGGTACCGGCAACATCGCCGGGGTTGCCACGGCGTTGGCGCTGGGAGGCCCTGGCGCTCTGTTCTGGATGTGGATTACCGCTCTGGTGGGCATGGCGACCAAATATGCTGAGGCCGTGTGCGCCGTGCGCTTTCGTGAGCAGGACTCACAGGGACACTTTAGCGGCGGCCCCATGTATTACATCCGCAATGGGCTGGGCAAGCAGTGGCATTGGCTGGGATTTGCCTTCGCTGGTTTTGGCGCACTGGCCGGCTTTGGTATCGCCAATACGGTGCAATCCAATTCTGTCTCACAGGTACTGAATGACTCATTTGCAGTGCCACCGCTGGTGACAGGCCTGGTGCTGATGGTGCTGGTGGGCGCTGTCGTACTAGGCGGCATACAGCGTATCGCGACAGTTGCGAGTTGGTTGGTACCCTTCATGGCTCTGAGTTACATGCTGATGGGGCTGGTCGTCCTCCTTACTCATCTCGGTGAGATTCCCGGCGCAGTTGCCACCATTGTTGAAAGTGCCTTTACCGGTTCCGCCGCTGCAGGTGGTTTTGCCGGTGCGACAATATGGGCCGCCTTGCGTTTTGGTGTTGCCCGAGGCATTTTTTCCAACGAGGCCGGATTGGGTAGTGCACCGATAGCTCACGCGGCAGCAAAAACAGATCAACCCGTAGAGCAGGGCATGATCGCGATGCTGGGCACATTTATCGATACTCTGATTGTGTGTTCAATGACTGGCCTGGTCATTGTTATCATGGACGTTTTACCTAGCGGCGTGAGCGGCGCAAGCCTTACCTCAATGGCATTTTCCGCCGCTTTTCCCGGGGGCGATATCATTGTCACTATTGCTCTTTGCCTGTTCGCATTCACCACTATGATTGGCTGGTCATTTTATGGTGAACGCTGTGTGGTTTTCCTCATAGGCACTCGCGGGATTATCCCCTTTCGAATCGCCTGGGTGATCGCCATACCCGTCGGGACACTGGTCGAACTTGATATGGTCTGGCTCATCGCCGATACCCTCAATGCGTTCATGGCCATACCGAATCTCATCGCACTATTGCTGTTGAGCCCACTGGTGTTCAAAATAACCCGTGAGTACTTTACTAAAGAGGGGGTCGGTGATGCCGGGGCAGGAGAATAATAAGCTTGTTATAGCCATATCTTCACGGGCATTGTTTAACCTTGATGATAGCCACGCGGTTTACGAGCAGGAGGGATTGCAGGCTTATTCCCAGTATCAGGTCGACCGGGAGGAAGAACCGCTCGAACCCGGAGAGGCCTTTCCACTGGTGCACAAACTTCTGCGCCTCAACAACACGCTTGGAGAAGACTCCCAGGTTGAAGTGGTGCTACTGTCTCGCAACAGCGCTGATACAGGTCTGCGCGTGTTTAATTCCATTCAACATCATAATTTGACTATCAGCCGAGCAGCTTTTTGCGGCGGGGAGAGTCCCTGGCGTTATATCACCGCCTTTGGCTGCCACTTGTTCCTCTCCAATGAGGCAGAGGATGTCAGGCACGCGCTCGACCACGGTGTGGCGGCCGCCACCCTGGTGTCCAATAAGGGCGGCGCCATGGACACCGAACTGTTGCGATTCGCCTTTGACGGTGATGCGGTTATATTCTCGGATGAGGCCGAACAGGTCTACAAGAGCGAGGGATTGGCGGCATTTACCGCGAGCGAACAAGCCGCTGCGCATCAACCTTTGAGCGGCGGCCCGTTTAAGGCATTTTTGGGCGCCTTGCACCGCTTGCAACAGGCCTTTCCTGCCAGTGAAGCCCCGATTCGAACCGCACTGGTCACCGCCCGATCCGCGCCAGCACACGAGCGGGTTATCCGTACATTGAGAGCCTGGGATATTCGCATCGACGAATCGATTTTTCTCGGTGGCCTCGACAAAACAGAGTTTTTGAGAGCCTATCAGGCCGATGTGTTTTTTGACGACCAGCAATTACATTGTGAATCTGCAAGTCCGCACATCGCCACGGGACACGTACCCCATGGTGTCTCAAACTCCTGAAAACCCGTTTTCTCGGTTATTACTTTTTCCAATGGCAATAACCACGTTTAGTGGCTATTCTTCATAAGACACCTAGGGAAAGCGTTTGCGTAAACGGAGCCAGCAATGAAATTACAGCAGCTGAGATACATTTGGGAAGTTGCCCACCACGAACTCAATGTATCTGCGACAGCACAGAGTCTCTATACCTCCCAACCCGGCATAAGCAAACAAATTCGCCTTCTTGAAGACGAGTTAGGGGTCGAGGTATTCTCTCGCAGCGGCAAGCACCTGACACACATAACGCCAGCAGGCGAAGCCATTTTAAAAACTGCAGGCGAGGTGCTCAGAAAAGTCGAGAGCATTAAACAGGTGGCACAGGAGTATTCCAACGAAAAAAAGGGCAGCTTGTCACTGGCGACCACGCATACCCAGGCCAGATATGCACTGCCGTCGACTATCAGCGCCTTTATCGATCGCTATCCCGATGTCTCCTTACATATGCACCAGGGCACCCCTATGCAAATTTCCGAGATGGCCGCAGACGGCACCGTGGATTTTGCCATCGCTACAGAGGCGCTGGAACTGTTCAGTGATCTTGTCATGATGCCCTGTTACCGCTGGAACCGCTGCGTGCTGGTGCCACGAGATCACCCGCTGGCGCAGTTGTCTGAGCTCACCCTCGACGATGTTGCTGCACACCCCATCGTAACCTATGTATTTGGCTTTACCGGCCGCTCAAAACTTGACGAGGCGTTTATCGACAAAGGTCTGGTGCCCAAAGTGGTTTTTACCGCCGCCGATGCCGACGTCATCAAGACCTATGTTCGCCTTGGATTGGGCATCGGTATCGTCGCCGCCATGGCCTATGACAAAGAGATTGACAGCGATTTGGTCGCACTGGATGCCAGCCATCTTTTTTCGAGTAGCATTACAAAAATTGGCTGTCGCAGAGGTACATTCCTGCGCGGTTACATGTATGACTTTATCGAAGATTTTGCTCCCCACCTGACCCGTGAGCTGGTTGCAGAGGCATTCGCACGCCACAGCAAAGCCGAGTTAGAAGAGCTGTTCTCCCATCTGGAGTTGCCAGTCCTCTAATTTTATAATCCAGGGCTTGTACCATTCTTAGCAACTGGGTAAATTACCCCGCCTTATATTGTCACTAATGGAGTAAAGTCGCGTGGAATTAGCTTGTCTGGACCTGGAAGGGGTTCTGGTACCTGAAATCTGGATCGAATTTGCCGAGCGCACTGGCATCGATGAGCTGCGAGCGACTACCCGGGATATTCCGGACTATAATGTATTGATGCGACAGCGACTGGGTTTATTAGACCAACACAAACTCCGCATAGACGATATTCAAGAGGTCATCGCAGGCCTTGCGCCGCTACCCGGTGCTATTGAATTTGTCGATTGGCTGCGCGAGCGTTTCCAGGTCATTATCCTGTCAGATACCTTCTACGAATTTTCGCAACCTCTGATGCGGCAGTTAAGTTGGCCAACGTTGTTTTGCCACCGACTTATCACCGACGACGAGGGGCGCGTCGTGGATTACAAATTGCGTCAGGTAGACCCGAAGCGCGCTTCCGTGAAAGCCTTCCACAGTTTGAACTACAAGGTGATAGCGGCGGGGGATTCCTACAACGACACCACCATGTTGAGTGAGGCAGACGTCGGCATCCTGTTTCATGCACCGCAAAACGTGATAGATGAATTCCCGCAATTTCAGGCCGTGCAGGAATTTGTCGATCTCAAAAAAGCATTTTTGGCAGCCAGTGATCGATCGCTGAGTTTATAACCAGGCTTTTTCTCGCGTTGATTCCAGAGCGCTCAGGAACCTTCCGACCTTGTCGTAGGTTTCCTGATATTCGTTTTGCCACAGTGAATCGGCGACAATTCCGCCGCCCCCCCAGCAGCTTATTTCCCCATCCTGGCAGAGCATAGTGCGTATAGCGATATTGCTGTCCATGCGCCCATCAGCGCTGATATACAACAAAGACCCGCAATAGACCTGCCGCGCACTGGGCTCCAATTCATCAATAATTTCCATCGCTCGACGTTTCGGTGCACCTGTTATCGAGCCGCCAGGAAAGCTGTCGCGCAACAGATCACAGGCATGCACTCCCTCCCTGAGCTCGCCACTGATTGTGCTAACCAGATGATGGACGGTGGGAAAGCTTTTTAGTTCAAACAATCGATCGACGTGGATGCTGCCCGGCACACAGCTGCGTCCCAAGTCATTGCGTAACAGGTCTACAATCATCAGGTTTTCAGCGCGATCTTTATCAGAATTTAACAGTGCGGTAGCCGCCTCTTGGTCAGCGTGCGGATCAGCGTATCGAGGCCGCGTGCCTTTAATCGGAGCAGCCTCAACATGATGACCGTGCAGCGAGATAAAACGCTCCGGCGACAAACTCATCACAGCGTTGCCCCCCTCGAGGGCCAGATACCCGGAGTAGGGTGCTGCGGCGACGGCGCGCAAATGTTTGTAGGCCACCCAGGGATCGCCCTCGTAGGGCGCGGTTAAACACTGGGCCAGATTTACCTGGTAACAGTCCCCGGAACTTATATACCGTTGAATCTGTTCGAACGCCAGACGGTATTGATCCTTGCTCAGGCTCGACAGAAATTCCCCGCGCAGGCCAAATGGACGCTGTGGCGCTGGCACACGCTGTCCCAGCCGGGCTAGCAAATCCCGCCGCTGCGCAGGACCAACACCGGGTTGTGCTACCAGTACCGACCTGCGGAGCAAGTGATCCTGGACTACACACCAATCATAAGCGTGCATGTTTACAGCGGGCGCGAGGTTTTCTATGGGGCCCGGTCGGGACGTTATTTTATGCAGGGCTTTGCCGCTGTCATAACCTATATAGCCCAGTAAACCACCGCAAAAGGGGATGTCCTGGGCAGCCGGACCAATACCGCAATAGCGTTCTTTATGGAATGCACCAAGCGTCTGGTAGTAATCACGGCACTGAGCTTCGTTGGCATTGACCGCCAAGGTGGGCAATCCGGCGGAAACAGGGTTAGCAGTGAGGAC
>JBALVT010000215.1:0-6827 GCA_036961345.1 Halioglobus sp. | reverse complement strand
CGGCTTTGTGAAAGCGGACATTATGAGTGGACATCCAGCATCCAGGCTAATGACGGCTTCGTCCCAATTTGCGACATTGAGCCCGTGATATGCTTTCGGCTGTGGACGACTCAAAGCGGACGCTGTTGAGGGCAAGAAGAGGAGATAAAATGGCCTATAGCCAAGCACAGTTATCCGATATCGAATCAATTAGAGATGCCACCAAACATTATTCTCGTGGCGTCGACAGGCTAGACGCTGACATCATGAAGCTTGCCTATTGGCCAGAGGCCACCGATGAACATGGTGTATTTAATGGTAATGCTTGGGAGTTTTGTGATTTTTGTATGGAGGGACACCTGGGCTGGCGTTCGACTATGCACTGCATTTTTAATCACTCAATCGAATTAGATTCTGATGGTATTCATGCCCGTGGTGAGCTTTATAATGTTACCTATCTATTTAGGGCTGATACGCCCATTTTAGATACTTGGTACGGACGTTACCTGGATGAATATGAAAAACGTGGCGATGAGTGGCGTATTATTAAGCGCGTTTGTGTTCATGAGGGAACCACCTCCGGCGAGAGCCCGAAAATGGAGCTCGATACGGAGGGCTTTCGTCAAGGCTCATTTGACCGGCCCTCTTCAAAAAGGTCTGTTGGGCCTTAGTAAATTCCAGGTAATGGGACGTTTGCAGCTCGCAGAGCTGTTTTAACTATAGTGAGACAGGATGCGATATGGCCATACTCAACCACTTTCAAGTCACTGATGATATTGCATCTTCGGGACAGCCAACGGTAGAGCAATTTGACGAAATTGCTTTGGGCGGGTACGACGCCATTATTAATTTGGCCATGCCAGACCACAAGAACTCCATAGCGAACGAAGGTAGCTTAGTCACTTCATTAGGTATGACGTACATTCATATTCCGGTGCCGTTCGATGCGCCAAATGAAGGGCACTTTGCAGCATTTTCTGGCTACATGGACGCGTTGAAAGACAAAAAAGTTTGGGTTCATTGTATTGTCAACGCGCGTGTTTCCGCTTTTCTATTTCGTTACTTACAGATAAATAGAAGTTTTACAGCTGCTGAGGCCACAACACCAATCCTGGAGCAGTGGATACCCCAAATGGACAACGTTTGGAAGCAGTTTATTAGCCCTGCACCTAAACAGTTATAACAAGTGGCAGCAGTTCGCAGCCTGGGCCACTCGACAGGGCCTGCATTGCCTTAATCAGGCCGCCTGGTCGATTATCCTGACTAGCCCAACAGCTGCCAATCCAAGAGCTGCAAAAAGCTAGTAAAACATAGTATATGGTCTACAGTCTTTAGTAGTGCTGCTCTGGCGATCAGTCCACATCACCCTTCGTAAGAGCAACGTCAAACTACGTCTTTAACAAGGAGTGTTACCCATGAAATACGCAATACTACTAATTCTGACTCTGATCCTGATGCCCAGCGCGATCGCCCAGCAACAATATACCGAAAATATCTACGTATTCAGCCTGGATTTTGCTTCAGGTGTGCCCGCTGACGACGAATGTGCGGCTGCTGTGGCCAGGCTTTCAAAAAGACTACTGGTAAGCGGTATCAATCCGACCTTCGGTGTAAGGTTTAAGATCAATTCGGTCGACACTTCGGCTAAGAGAGGTAAGGTAACCAATATGGCCGTGGAGGAAATTGGCGAGATGTTGGTCTGCCAGGACGGTCAGACAAATCCGCCAGAGATGAACCTTATTCCAATATACAACGAAATCACAATCGGCAGCAGAACTTTTAGGGTCGAAGGAGCGGGAATACATCCTGCTTTTCCTGACATACTTCCCGGCGGTCTGGTCCAATACACGCCCCCTGGCTATCCCTCGGATGAAAGACGTATTGTGAATATTAATGGTTCGGTAATGTCCGGGATCCCCGGTGAGAAAGGAGGTTCATATATGGAAAGTGCATTGGTGGGAGGATCTGGCGAATTCGATGACGGTTTAACCGACAACGCGATACACGTCCTCCGGGTGCTGATACCGGTCAAGCCTTAGTCAATACAAAGGTGGGTGCCCTCGTGGGAACTTCCTTTGCAGCGCTACCAGGTTACACTCATCCCTGTGCAATTTAGTCCACTGCCAATACCCAGTAGTGAGACATGATTTCCAGGGGCTATTCTGCCGGCTTCGTCAGCCATCTTGAGAGTGATGGGTAGTGCCGCGGGGCCGATATTCCCCAGAGTTTGTACGTTCAGAAATATTTTCTCCATCGACATTCCCAGAGCTTCCGACAGTTTGGTGATGTGCGGAATACTCACCTGGTGGGGTATGTAGAGGTCTATGGTTTCGTCACTCCAGTTGTCCAAATCTCTTTCGCATATTTTCCAGGCTTTGGCGGCTAGTGCAACACCTGCCACCAGCAGTTCGTGAGGCTTTGTTATGCCTCCTTCATGTGTGCCAATGCACAAACGATTGTTTGCGGTGTCAGCGAGGCTCACAGACCCGTTGATAAGGTGTCCCGAGTCAGAGTTGTCTTTATGGGTTAGGATCATTGCTACAGCACCGGATCCCAACGTTAGAGTTGCAAAGTTATCCCGAAAGGTTTCCATCGTGAGCTCGGGGTCTTTTAATCGTTCCATGGTTGGCTCCATGGGGTCCCGGGAGCTTTCTCCGTCGACCACCAGGCCGTATTTTATCTGACCTGTTTCCAACATCATCATCATTGTGGACATGCCATCAACAAACCCAAGGCATGCATTGCCGATATCATAATTGGTGCAATTTGCAGAGAGCTTAAGATTACCGTGCACCAGGCAGGCGACAGACGGTTCTATGTAGTCTTTACTCACCGAAGTATTGATTATGCAGCCTATTTCATCAGGATTAATGCCGGATTCTTCTATAACTTTCTGCGCAGCACGGGTAGCGACATCGCTAGGCAGTGTGCCTGGATCCCAAAAGCGCCGTTCCTTTATGCCGGAGAGTTTCTCCAGACTGCCTAAGGGGATGCCCAATTTTTCCAGGTTGGCTGAAAACTGCTCTTCAATACTCAGTGACGTAATGATATGGGGTGGTAGTTCATAGGCAATAGCTTCTATGACGACATTGCTGCGCATACTGGAGGTCTCTACTTAATCGTTATCAATCAGTGTCTTACTGATAGGCAAGTACCGTTTGTAAGCTTGAAGAATAGGGTCTAAAGAGCAAGCGCTCTCAGTTGCTCCGTTTTCTCTTGGCAAGTGGTACTAATGAATGGTTATTGTGGGCAGAAAAAACGGCATGCACAAGGCGAATAATGATTTATGACGTAAATCTAATGGAACAAGAGCGATCGTCATCGGTAGCGGGCTATTGAGACATGGTAGCTCTGCCAACAATACCGGTTACGAATCGCACCAGCCACTTTGGACTAGCGCGCGAAAAAATACTGATAAACAGATATACGCCTGGCACCACGATCGCTTTACCCTTCAGGCAGCCTCGGAAACCTTTTTGGGCAACGCTATAAGCATCAGCTGCTACGAAATTGGGGATATTGGTCAGCGCTGGGCTTTTCTGCTGTGCGTTGGCCATCATATTGGTCGCGGTGAGGCCCGGGCATAGCGCGGTCACCGTTACTCCAGTGCCTCTGACTTCTTCGGCGAGGGCTTCTGATAACGATAATACAAAGGCTTTCGTGGCTGAGTAGGTGGCAACACTGGGTAGCGGTTGAAAAGCGCCTATCGATGCAACATTGAGTACACGTCCACTCCCGCGCGCAACCATTGTCGGTAGTAGGTGGGCAAGCATTGCCGTGAGAGCGACCACGTTGAGCTGCACGATATTTTGATGATCGTCAGGCGCTATATTCACAAATGCGCCATGCTCTAGGGTACCAGCATTATTAATCAGAATATCAACTGGCTTACCTTCAGATAGAAGCTCCTCGCTTAACAATTTGACGGCACCTGGTACCGCAAGGTCGCAGGGTTTGACCGATACCTCAACACCGTATTCCTGATTGAGTTGTGTCGCTAAGGCTTCCAATTTTTGCTGATTGCGGGCCACCAGAATTAAATCATACTGATGTTGCGCGCAAACTAATGCGAATGCTTCGCCAATGCCTGACGATGCACCAGTGACTAAAGCAATGTCGCGCTTCACCGTCATTAGTGAGAACTCCGAGTAATCCTGCAATTGAGTTAGTTATATGCTGAGGCCGCTATTTTATCTGTCGCAGACCTGGTGCCTAGGTTTTTCCAATCTCTCGATCAACCGTGTCAATCTCTCGCCGTAGGTATTTACTGCAGTCGTACCATCTTTTGCGTTTTACTTCGTTGCGTTTATCACTGGGGTCGTAAGCGGGGATTTCACCGCAACTTGCATCCAGCTTAACCTGAAGCTCCCCCTTTATGTTTTCAAGGCGGGTTCGTTCACTTTTCAAATTGGACAGGTATTCTGGCGTAGCGGAGAATTCCTTATCGGCCCATGCCAAGGCGCAGCGCAGATCTTTGAGTTTTTCACTCGTTGATGCCACCAGGCTTTCATAGCGCTTGCTCTGTACCGCCTGGTTGTTTCGATTGTTGTGCTGGCTATTGTTTATGGATCTTTGGTTGTGTGTATCAAGTGATTGGTTTAATAAATCCAGTTGCTTTCGCCATGAGCTTCGCCGCTGATCAAGGCTCTTCATATAGGATGTCGAAGCAGATTTCGAGGATTCGCGGTTGAGCAGTTTGATATTGCCACATTTGGCGCCCTCCAGGCCATCGGTGACCGTGGTCTGTGGGCTGGCGCCAACGGTTATATTTTCCACAGTCACATTTTCTTTTTTCACTACCGGTGGAAACTGGGAAAAAGACACGTTGCCTTCCTCGTCGAGTATTTTGTACAGCTTTTCGGCTTGACTCGTGACCGAGCAAACCAGCAGAAAGAGAATGAGTAGGAAGTTATTGATCATTATTCTAGTTTTACTGAAAAACGCCTCAAAAATAGGTTCTATGGGCAATTATCAGCATTTTGGGTCGCAAAACAAGCCTCTTCAGGGTATTCCGTGATATAGCTCACGAACTGGAATAGCCCTGTAAACAGCCAAATCAGGGGGCTGTTTGAGCCCTCTGTGCAGTATCTGCCTGCTGTGAGGCGTGAGCATCTATCAGGGTATCAAGCAAAGTCTGAACTACCCGGTTCGGCTCAGGTGAGTGACGCACGATGGCGCTGAATTGGCAGACGTATTGAAACACCTCTGGCAGTAGAGGCTGCATAACGCCCGGGCCGGAAAAACTCTGAACGTAGTGTTGGGGTAGGTATCCGATATAGCGGCCAGACAAAACCAGATGTGCCACTGCCTCCTGGTCGTAAGCGGTGGCGTCCCTGTGCTGTCCCAATTTCCGGCCAACCTCCATGTTCGGTGAGTGATATCCAATGCCCACGTATTTGCAGTTTCGCACTGCAGCAGGCGTAATCTTTTTCTGTATCGCTCCAAATAGGGGGTGGCCTGCAGCGCAATATAAGTACATCTGTTCTTCAAACAAAGGGTGGTAGTCCAGGCTGCTCGAGGGGCGGTGGTTTGGGATTACACCAATATGAAAGCGCCCCTCGATTAAACCCCGCTCAATCTCATTGATGGGTTCGACGTAGATTTCAGGGTGAACTTCGGGAGCCTTCAAATCAAACTGGGCGAAAGCCTCGTGGATATGGCAGTTGGGATTACTCGCAGTTTTGTCAAACATAGCGATATTGAGAGTGCCCGTCAGGCGTTGGTGCAGGTCATCAATCTCGTGCTGGAATTCTTCCATGGCCCCCATGAGTTTTAGTGCACTGGCGTGCACGGTTATTCCCTCAGGCGTTAATGAGAAACCACCCCGGCCGCGGCGACATAAGGTGACGCCCAGTCTGGTTTCGAGGTCCTTGATATGCCGGGAAATGGTTGAGCGATTGATGTTTAGCTCTAGTTCAGCAGCGGTAAATCCGCCGCATGCCACAACGGCGCGAAATACCCGCAGCAATCGCAGGTCGTTGTCAGTCACATTTCCCAGTAAGGCTTTTCCGGCCATGGTGCAGTCCCGGCAGATTTAATAGGTGTATATTAATGAAACTTTATGTTTATAGATATTAATACATGAAACTTATAGCTTGTTTAAACTAACCGGGTTACCCACCTCTCTTTTGGAACCAGGATATGACCCAGATGCCTCAATCTCAGCAGTTAACACGAGAGCAGTTGGAAGCCCACTGGATGGCCTACACCGGCAATCGCCAGTTTAAAGAAGACCCTCGAATGATCGTGGCTGCCCAGGGCATCTACTTTATTGACGATAAAGGCCGGCGGATTCTGGATGGCCTGTCCGGACTGTGGTGTTCGGGTGCCGGGCACAACCGCCCGGAAATAACCGAGGCGGTTACGAAGCAATTGCAAACATTGGATTATTCACCGGCGTTTCAGTTCGGTCACCCCAAGTCCTTTGAGTTGGCAAATAGAATAAAGGCGCTAACACCTGACGGGCTCGATTATGTGTTTTACACAAATTCTGGTTCCGAGTGTGCAGATACGTCCCTCAAAATGGCCAGGGCCTACTGGCGTCTGAAAGGGCAACCGGCCAAGACCAAGCTCATCGGTCGCGCCAAGGGATACCACGGTGTTAATTTTGGTGGCATCGCCGTCGGCGGCATTGCCGCTAATCGTAAGCTGTTTGGTCAGGGCGTGGACGCCGATCACCTTTCACACACGCTCTTGCCTGAAAACGCCTTTACCAAGGGTATGCCACACCATGGCTGGCATCTGGCAGATGAGCTAAACGAGTTAATTGCACTGCACGATGCCTCCAATATCGCCGCGGTAATTGTTGAGCCCATGGCCGGCTCTGCCGGTGTGATTCCGCCCCCGGC
>JBALVT010000214.1:0-6855 GCA_036961345.1 Halioglobus sp. | reverse complement strand
GACAATTCGGGCCTGCGGGGTAAATAACCACCTTTAAGTACGTGCCATTCGTCTTAAAGAGATTTATATCTAATTACACAGTGTGAGGCGTTTTTTTGGGAAGTTCAATTTACCAGGAGTTAGGGCGGGGTATTACCTGCATCGATGCCAATTACGGTAGTCATGGCATGGCATGTTTTTACTTGCTGGAGCACGGTGGGGAATGTGCAATCATCGAAACCGGTACAGCAAATAGCGTTGCCAATTTGCAACAATGTATGGCGGATAAAAACCTTGGCCCCGCACAGGTTAAGTACATCGTTCCCACCCATGTGCACCTCGATCACGCGGGCGGAGCCGGTGCCATGATGGCATTGTTCCAAAGCGCCACGCTGGTTATTCATCCCAAGGGTGCTCGGCATATGGTGTCCCCCCAGCGATTGGTTGCCAGCTCCATTGATGTGTATGGAGAGCAGGCTTTTCGCAAACTTTATGGCGAGGTGGTGCCGGTAGATCCCAACAGACTAATCGAAGCCCAGGATGGACATATACTGGATTTATCTGGCCGTGAACTTTTGATTCGTCACACGCCGGGTCATGCCGATCATCATTTTTGCCTGTGGGATGCGCTTAGTAAAGGCTGGTTTAGCGGTGACATGTTTGGCGTTTCCTATAACAGCATGCGTTTTGCCAAGGGAGACTTTATAATGGCTTCCACAACACCCACGCAGTTTCGGCCAGAGGCTTTTTTGCAATCAGTGAAGTTGTTGCAGGAGTACGCTCCAGCCTCTATGTACCTGACTCACTACGGTGAACTGGCGTATAGTGATGCGCTCGCCGGGCTATTGTGCCGGCAGGTAGAAGACTATGCGGAATTTGCGCAAGACGATAATGCGCAAGTTGAATCACTGGAGCCACTTATTCTGGATTATACTCTGGGCTTGCTCGCTGACTTTGATCCACCTTCGAGTGAGGACGTGTTGCGCACGCTGATTGAACTTGATGTCCGGCTCAATGTACAGGGTCTGGCCGTGTGGCGCGCTCGCATGAAAAAAACGGCATTGGCCACCTGAATGGATAGCGGTTTCGGTTACACTACAATTATGATTACCAGAACAAAAAAGATACTTTTTCCCGTGGGGCTGATTTTACTTGGCGCCCTTATATCGAATGCAGCACTGGCTCAAAAGCTGCAAAACCGAAATGGTAAAACCGTCGATTTTAGCGGTCACTGGGAAATGAACTACAGCGAAAGCGACAATATTCAGGCGCGCCTCGATAGCATGGTCAGGGAGTTACAGCGTCGCGCCCAGCGTCAGGCAAATAACAATGGGAGCAATCGCTCCAATGCGGCCATTAGCTCGGCCCCCGGTGGTTATAACAGCGGGCCCTCTGTCATCGGGTTGGCCAGGATGGCTGATTCGATTACACAGTCGCAGCTTTTGGAAGTTGAACAGGGTGAATATGAAATTGACATTCAGCGTGAGGAAACATTTGCGCTGGACTGTGAGTTTTACGGGGATTATTTTCATACCGTAGAAACTCCTTTTGGCAAGGAAACCTGCGGCTGGGACTCCCATCAACTCCTGTTTCGGATTTTATTGCCAGAGGGCCTGTCGATACAGCATCGTTTCACGCTGGGGCCCTCCGGAGAACGTTTGAATGTTGCCACCACTGTTGTTTCAGACAGGGTTTCCTATCCCTTCACGCTTAACCGCGTATACAACCGCTTTGATCCTGGCAAGAGTGGTATTAGCTGCGAGCTGACACTCACCCGCGGCAAAGTGTGTACCACTGAGTCTTCACAATGAAGAAGCTTTTGCTGGTTTTATTGACGGTTGCATTGTGCGGCTGTACAGGAAGTGCGCCAAAAAAGGAACCGCAGGGCCCTGAAGCGAATCAGTTGTGGGGAGAACCATTGCGGAGTGTTGCTTTGATGTTGCCGCCTTCTGAACCAGAGCCCCACGCTTTGTTGGACATTGGCCTGGTGATTTTTGACCCGGGAGTCCCTGAGGATCCTGTAAACAATAGCAAACTGGGTATTTTCCCTGAGATTCGCAAAGCGGAATCCAGATATCAGCCGTATATATTGCGAGAAAACCTGGTTAAGACTCAGGCCTGGGGTGCGGTACGAGTTTTACCCCGACCGGATGCGTCAGCAGAGCTTCAGCTAAGCGGTAAAATTCTGCATTCTGACGGCTCTCATCTGGTTTTACAGGTTCGGGCAGTTGATTCAACCGGTCAGGTTTGGTTCGATAAGGTTTATCATGATGAGGCTGTAGAGTCGGACTACCCGGTGATACCCGGGAATGACCCTTACGCCGATATGTACCGGCAAATTTCCAATGACATATTGTCCTATTCGCAGCAGTTATCGCCTGCCCAGTTCAAACAGATTCGAGAAATCGCGCTGTTGCAATACGCCGCGAGCCTGTCTCCGGAGGCCTTTGATGGTTTTGTTTCTGCCGATGCCGAGGGGCTTCTGGTCGTAAACCGGTTGCCCTCCCAGGATGATCCTATGCTGGAGCGCGTTCAGCGTATCAAGAACCAGGAGTTTTTGTTCATTGATAATGCCGATGAGCAATATCTTGAACTGTATGATCGCATGACGCCAACCTATAACCTGTGGCGGCAAAATGGTCGGGAACTGGCAATATATAAAGTGGAATACGAAGCCCGCGAGTCCAGTCGTGACCGGGACGGGCGGCGTGGCACTTACGCGGCGATGCAGCAGACTTACAATGCCTATAAGCGATCCAAGGAACACGATCAGGATTTGGATGAACTTGCCCAGGGTTTCAATAATGAGGTCGCGCCAACCGTCCTGGAAGTGCAGGGCAAGGTGTTTCGTCTTAATGGTAGCCTGGACTCTCAGTATACCGAGTGGCGATCAATACTACGCTCAATCTTTGCACTGGAAACAGGGCTGCCGCCAGCCGCGGAGTAGGTCGTCTTCGATTCTTGCAATTGTTTTGTTTATTTAGCGCGTTCCTCCTCGTAACAGTTTAGTTTTTGGTCCTGAATAGGCTATCCTGTCGACATGGCTAATAACAAAGACATTCCGGGTTCGGACTCTCTGCTGGACTCGCTGGTAAAACTCACCGGGCAGGTCGCAGGCGGTACTTTGGAAATGGCGCGTAACACGGCCACCATGACAGCGATGTTTGGTGACAACTGGCTGCGTACAGCGCTCCTGAAAACGATGGAGCCGGAGCGTCTGGAGGCAATGGCAGATGCGGGGCACTTTTTACGTGATGCCCGCGAGACCGCCGGGTTGTCTTTGAAAGATCTGGCTGAAAATCTTGGAATCGCAGATAACGAGGTACTCAAGGACGTAGAGAGCGGCGATACAATTATGCCTCTTGAGCTAATGCTGCGGTGTGCGTCATTGTTGGCCAGGCATGACCCCATTCCCTTTCTGATCAAGTTTATGCGTACTTACAACCCGTCACTGGGCCAAACGCTGGAGCAGTGGGGTGTCATGACATTGCCGAAGAATTACGAACGCGAGCGGCGATTCGTCAATTTATACCGGCAGCACGATACGCTGCGCTCACTCAGTGATGAGGAATATCTGCGCTTCAATGAATATATGGACAGCTCAATCAGTTTGGTATTGGATGTCATGGTTGCGGAAAAAGCGGCGTCGAACACCGATAGCAATGCCGCAAAGGCCACTTCCAGCATCAAAAAGGGCAGCGCCAAAAAGCCTAGAAAAACAGCTCCCAGGGCGGGTACGACAGCCAAGCCCAAGAGCAAAACCAGGACTCGCCCTGCAGGGAGCGCCGGGAAAGACTGACATACGGCCCGGGAATTGCGCCTTCAAATAACTAGTATATACTTTACATATACGCTACAAGTAATTGATTAATATGATTTTAAATTTTTTCCTGGTGTGCTTTGAAGCCGCTAGAGTGCCATTGTGAGTAGTTCATCAACACAGCAGTGGTTTGCTGCCTGCCCACGTGGTCTCGAGGGTCTATTGGCTGGCGAACTTGTCGACCTGGGTGCGTTGAGCACTCGTGAAACTGTCGCTGGAGCTTATTTCGAGGGGCCCCTCGCGGTGGGTTATCGTGCCTGCCTGTGGTCTCGTCTTGCCAATCGCATCCTGCTTCCTGTCCTAACGTGCGAAGCACCGGATGCAGACACACTCTACCGGGAATTAAGTCAGGTTAACTGGGACTCATATTTTTCCGTTGAGCAGAGCTTTGCGATAGATTTCTCGGGCCAGAATGATGAAATACGCAATACTCTGTTTGGTGCGCAAAAAAGTAAAGATGCCATTGTCGACTGGTTTGTCGCCAAGACAGGCAAGCGCCCGGACATCGAAAAACGTAACCCGGATATCCGCTTGAATATACGCCTGAGCAAAGACCGTTTGATTGTGGGCATTGATTTTTCCGGCGGCAGTTTGCACCGACGCGGGTATCGGCTGCGAGCCGGTGATGCTCCGCTAAAGGAAAATCTAGCCGCAGCGGTGCTTTTGCGCGCAGATTGGCCAGGCATTGCCGAACGTGGTGGCGCTCTTATTGATCCGATGTGTGGCTCGGGAACGTTGTTACTCGAAGGCGCGATGATGGTAGCGGATATTGCACCGGGCCTGTGGCGCGAGCGTTTTGGTTTTGAATCCTGGAAGGGACACAACCCGGATCAGTGGCACGCAATCCTTCAGGACGCAAAATCTCGTGCCGAGAGGGGCAGGGCAGGGCCGCTACCGGAGATTCGCGGTTACGATGCCGACCCCAAGGTTATTCGCTACGCGCAGGAAAATATTGCAAGAATCGACATGCAGAAGTTGGTTCGAGTTACGGCTCGGCCCTTGTCGGAGTTGTCGAAACCGAGTCATATGCCGCTGCCGATGGGATTGGTGGTTTGTAATCCCCCCTACGGAGAGCGTCTTGGCGAGAAGGAAAGCCTGCGATATCTCTACCGGGAATTGGGTGAGGCAATATTGCGGGAATTTCCCAACTGGCATGCCGCTATTTTTACCTCAGATATTGACCTGGGGAAGGCCACGGGTTTACGCAGTCATAAACGTTACGCGCTATGGAACGGTGCGCTTGCGTCCAGTTTGCTGCTTTTCAATTTGGCGGGGAATGAGATACGCGATGGTTCCGCAGGCAAGTCCGCCGGTGACAGCAATGACAGCAACAACAACGTGGAGCTGTCAGAAGGTAGCCTCATGTTTGCCAATCGCATTCGCAAAAACCGCAAACGTTTGTCGCGCTGGGTTAAACGCGAGAGCATTAGTTGTTACCGCCTGTACGACGCCGATATGCCTGAATACGCAGTAGCAGTAGACGTATACGGTGATCAATTACATGTTGCCGAGTATCAAGCGCCTAAAGGCATTGACCCGGAGGCTGCAGCGCGCAGGTTGCAGGAGGTAGTGGACGCTTTGCCGCAGGCAACCGGTGTACCGCAATCGGCTATTAGCTATAAACAACGTCAGCGTCAGCGAGGCACTTCCCAATATGAAAAGGCGGACAGTCGGGAGGAGTTAATAACCGTTAACGAGGGCGAGGTTCGTCTGCTGGTAAACCTTTATGATTATCTTGATACGGGGTTATTTCTTGATCATCGCCCGCTGCGTTTACGTATCGCTGCAGAGGTTGAAGGTAAAGATTTTCTCAATCTGTTTTGTTATACCGGCGCCGCCACTATCCACGCTGCGATGGGCGGGGCTAGTACAACCTGCAGCGTTGATATGTCTCATACTTACCTCGCATGGATGCGTAAAAACCTGGCTGTCAATGGGCTTGATGAGAAACGTAATAGCGTGATTCAAGGAAATTGCCTTACCTGGCTCGAAGAGTGCACAACAAAATACGATCTGGTGTTGCTCGATCCGCCGTCGTTCTCCAATTCCCGTCGCATGGAGGAATCCTTCGACGTTCAACGAGACCACGCGCAATTGATTCATTCGGCCATGAAGGTTCTGCGCAAAGACGGCTTGCTGTACTTTTCAAATAACCGGCGCGGTTTTCGCCTCGAAGAAGCGCTTGGCGAACAGTTTGAGTGTGTGGATATCACAGGCGACACACTTGACCCGGATTTTCAGAGAAACGCCAACATACATAAATGTTGGGCTATCAGACACCGGCAAAGCTGAGCTTAAAAGAGTTCATTCAGAGTTGCAAAATATTCAAATACCGTTTCAAGGATATTGTAGGTGGCTGAATTTGCTGGCCTGCAAGGTTAGTATCTACAAACAATTTCTCGGAAGGTTATTCACATAATCGCGAAAAACGCTATTTTTTAAGGGGTTTTTGTTTTTCAGCTGCTTAAAACGCTATAAAAATAACGTAAGTTGTTGATATAAAATGATAAAGATATTAACTCAAACTCCATTCCCGGTAGTCGAAAAACGGACAGATAGGCGTGTGGTCGACAAGCTGGTCAAATTGTCCCCAAAGTTATCCACAGGAGGATGTGTGGATAAGTCATCAGAAGCGGCCGTTTATCCAGTGCTGGCATTGGCATGTCTCCTACAGTGACTTGGCATGACAGTGGCTCCCGGCTGTGTTCAAATCTTTTGCGGCAGGGAGCAAGATGACACCGTTATGAAGACTCTTTTAATTGTTTACCACAGCCAGAGCGGCAGTAGTGCCAGGCTCGCCCAGGCAGCCTGGCAGGGCGCCCGCAACGAGGCGGGTGTTGCGAGTGTAGTTAAGCGCGCGTGGGACGCTGGTGTAATGGATTTGGCAGCTGCAGACGGTGTGCTGTTGATCATGGCAGAGAACTCCGGTTATCTGTCTGGTGGCATGAAGGACTTTCTAGACCGCATATTCTATCCGGCAATAGAGCGAAGACTGGTTCTTCCCTACGCCCTGCTTGTCAGCGCCGGCAACGATGGGAGAGCCGCGGTGCGCCAGG